>JBJFHW010000143.1:0-16210 GCA_051893965.1 Acutalibacteraceae bacterium | reverse complement strand
GACGGCGCCAAGCTTTTTTGAAAAAAAGCTTGAGCAAAAAACTTTACTCCTTTTTACACTTACTTTCTGCCGCGGAGTAATTAATAAAGATTACTACGCTCTAACACGCGTGAGTCCTGCGGGCGTTGCCCGCCAAAAAACTTTACTCCTTGTTGCACTCAGTTAAAAACGTCAGTATTCGCCGTCTTCGCTGTAAACAATAAAGCTTTTATAGCCGTTTTTGGTAATCGCGTGAAGATACCTTGTCGTATATTCATCGGCGCTGATTGCAGGAACAAATTCCTGTGTTTGCGAAAGCTCTCCTTTCAGCTTTGAAAACAAAGATAAAATGGAACTGAACTTGGTTTTCTTGTCAATAACATACCCCGACGGTCTTTGCTTTGTGTCAATGCATAAACCGTCTGCGTTGCAGGCATTGAGCGAGCCGAAAAGAGAATCGTCGTTCCCGTTTTCCGTGTCTTGTGCGGTTTGTGAAACCAACAGGAAGCAGTCTGAGGGCAAATCGGTTTTTACGCTTTCAATAAAGGAAAGCAGCGTTTTGTTTCTTTCGCTCTTTTTCTTTTCACCGGGATAACCTGCTGTTTCGGTTGCGCCGCCCGTCGGGAAGCTGACGCTTTTGAGGATAAACCCTTTTACGCCAAAAGAGGAAACCTCTTCAATAATCTGTTTAATGTAATTTTGTGCTTCTTTTGAATACGGATTAAGCCATGCTTTTCCGTTTTCTTCATTCATTGCGTCAAGCCATGTTACATCGGAATTCATATATTTTACGGCGAGGTCTTCGTTTGAAGAAGCAATCAGATTATCCTCAAAGCAATAGATGCCGGCAATGACATTGATTCTTTTGTTTTGAAAAAGAGAAAGCGTTTTTCTAACGGTTTCGTTGTCATAAAGAGCACATTTTGCAACCATTGCCGTTTCAACCGAAGAGGAATAGGCAAGCTTTCCGCTTTGGGTTTTAAAATCAATCACAACGCTGTTGCAGTCACGCTTTTGTATCAATCTTATGAGCTTTTTGACATATTGGGTATCGGCAATCTTATCGGCAGGAAGAACAAAGGCACGAACGCCGTCTTTTGTCAGAAGTGTTCCTGCATTATCGGCTTCTTCGTTCTGTGCCGATGTTGTTTCGGGCGATATATCCTTATATGAAATTTTTATGCAAAGCTCGGTCACAAAATAGGCCGCAAAAGCAATGATGAGAAAACAGCAGACAGCGGCAAGCGTGCGAAAAAAATGTTTTTTGCCGTTGCGTTTTCTGGAAGAGCGGCGCTGTTTTCCGATGCTTCCGACCGGATATTCCTTGGAAAAGGTATAATAGCTGTTTTTGACGCGAACTTTGTTTTTTTTGAGAATTGAATGTTTATCGGCAGGTTTTTTAAAAGCCATTTTTGTTTTGCCGTAAAGCTCCGTGCAAAATGGTTTGCAGGCGCGTTTCCTTTCTTAAAGTTTTTATCGGGTAATCCCGATTGCTGTCAGATAAACAGCGATTGACCCGAAAAGCACGAAAGTGCAAGACAGAGAAGTGAAATATAGATAAGAAGCACAGGCGTGCCTTTGAAAACAGTCGGAATGTTTTTGCTTTTTTCAATATGCCGGATTCCCGCGTTGATCAGAAGCACGGCAAGAACAAAGGCAAGCGTGGCACCGACACCCGTTGCAACAGACTGCAAAACGGTATAGTTCGCCTTGAAATCGAGCACGGGAACAGAAAGAACAAGACTGTTAAACGCGCACATACCGAGCGAGTTCATAAACTTTTTGTCTGCTTTGAGCGCATGAACGCAAAGATAACCCGAAACAAGATAGATAACCGCAAGCACAAGAATATATAAAACATAGTGAAAAGCAATCGGTAAATTTGAAATTACACTTATTTGCTCAAGTGCACGGCAAACAAGAGAAACCGTTACGCTGTAAAAGCCGACCGAAAAAGCGCACATCACAAAATGCTTCGGTCTTTTTGCAATTTTGATGCTTTCGCTGACGCCGTATGCCGCCGTGAAGACCAGATTCTGAAATAGCATGGCATAAAGTGCGGCAATGAGCATGTTGATAAAGCTTGTCATTACTTATCTTCCTTTCGGCTGTTTTCGCCCTTCTGTGAGAACGCTTCAAGTCGCTCGGGATCAATGTCTTCAATGGAATATCTCGGACGGATTTTGTCATATTCTTCCATGTCTTCTTCAAGCTTTCTGGTTTTGCGGTGTTCTTCGCCGGCGCCCAAGCCCGGATCTTTGAAAACGGGCTTTTCAAAAGCAGAAGAAAGGTTAAAGGTATCAACAAGCTCGTTCGGGAAAAATTTCATCACGCTCCATTTGTGAAGTGCGGCAAGAAAGCCGAGAACCACAAAGGCGCCGAACGGCATGGCAATGGAAGTGTTGGACGGGAAATGCGTGTTAAAAGAAAAGATTTTTCCGCTTGCAAGAAACCCTCTGATAAGACCGACCGCAATTGATACCGCACCGTAACCGACGGCGCAGGCAACCGAATCAATGAAAGAATTATAAACTGTTGTGCGCACGGCAAATTTTTCACAGCGTATAACCGTTACGCCGCTGACGCACAAAAGCGGCAGATAAACACCGAAAGCAGAAGCAGTCTGTGCATTGATTTTTAAAAATACCGGAAGCAAAACCGCGCAGGAAACAACTGCATAAAGGCAAATCCTTACCCAGCGTGAAAAGCGTTTGAAAACAGCGCTTGCCAAAACCTCCGATACGGTGATAACCAGCAGATAGGCAAGAGAAAGATAAAGCGCGTTTTTGAAATTAATTGCAACGGCCGCAATCGGGCAAAGCCCCACAAGGCTTGTTAAAACGGGATTGTGGATATAGGCACCCTTAAAAAGGGCGGTTTTCAGGCTCAGACGGCCTGAACTTTTTTTCTTAGGCATTGGAAGTCGCCTCGCTTTCTTTGGCAGATAAAGCAGAGGGCTTCGCTTTGTGCTTTACTCTTTTTTTGCGCGGCACAGCTTCGTTTAAGCTTTGATTTTGGAAAATTTTATATACGGCATTCATAATCATAACCGCAAAGCATGACGGGTCGGCAATTTTGGCATATCGCCTCAGAAGCATCGACACAAAGGCGATGCCAAGACCGTAAAGCGCAGCCGAAACCGCACCTTTCGGAGCGGTTTCGCTGTCTGACGCAAAAAGCAAAGCCGCAAGCACAAAAGTTCCGGCACTGACTTCCAAAACGCAGCTTGCAAAAACGCCGGCCGAAACTCTCGGAAAAACCGCGGCAAAAGCGGCACAGCCCACAATGCAGGCAAGAGGCGCAATGGCTTTGAGCGGTTTTCTGAAAAGCAGATAAATCAGAATGCCGAGCATGGCAAGCATGCTTGTTGCACCGAGTGCACCGGGAAGAGAACCGGAAAGGATTTTTGTTTTTCCGAAAAGGTTCAGTTCAAGTGCCGCACCGGAAGACAGCATTTCCAGAACGGTTGTGCCTTTTGAAAAACCTTCGCTTGTGCTGAATAATGCCGAAAGTCCCGATGACTGCGCGGCATAGGTAAACATTTGCTCCGGAAAACAAAGACCGGCAAAGCAAACACCGCAGACTGCCGGAACAAAAGGTGCGTTTTCTCTTGAGCCGAAAGGTAAAGTGCTGACTAAAACAGCAAAAGCGCAGGCGGTTGTGCCAAGCCAGAGCGGTGCACAGGCAGGAAGAAAAAGAGAGATGACAAGTCCCGTCATAACAGCGTCAAGATTTTTAACTTTGTTTGTTTTCAAAACAAGCTTAAAGCCGATATATTCACAAATCACCGCCGAAAGAACGCAGACAAGCGCCTGATAAACAGCAACAATTCCGTTGAGAAAAGCACCGAGCGTAACAAGTGCCAAAGAGATTATGATAAGATCGCAGTTTTCCGAAAAAAGCGGATAAGCTGCACTTTTCAGACTCGGTTTTTCGGTCGTTTGCAAAAAATCACCTTCTTTTTCATAAATGAGAAAAGCAAAACAAAAGCAGAAAGCGCTGACAGCTTTGCATAAGCTTCATTGGGAAAATTTGTGCGTTGATTTTCAGTAAGCGCACAGTGTATTATTTTATCAGGATATTTGTATATCGAAATTGGTAACGGAAAGGAAGCGTTCAAAGCCGAAAAGGCGGGAACGCACAGAAAAAATCAAATGGAATTTGAAAAAAACGGCGATAACTGTATTTTTGCTCAGGTTTCAAGTGATGAGCTGTTACAGCTTGGCCTGACTTATGAAGACCTTGATTATGCCGAGGAAAAAACGCGCCTTGCGCTGAAATATATTCTTACAAAGGCGCAATATGCCGTACATGACAAGCACAGCTTTAAAAACAAAATCAGAATTGATGTTATGCCCTGTGTTTCTGACGGGTGTGTGATTATATTCACCGATTTAGCGTCTGCTTCAAAAGAAGAACAAGGCGAAACACCGACCGCTGTTTTTCAGTGTGAAAGCTATGACAATCTTGCGGACTGTTCAAAGGTGCTTTCTTCTTTGAATCTCAAAGCCGAACAAAGCAGTCTTTATCTGGATGACGACGGTTATTGCCTGATTGTCCGGGCGCAGGAAAAGATTCTTCGTATCATCGGGGAATATACGGACAAAATAGCCGCCGATGAAAACACAACCGAAAGAATCGGAGAATTCATGCAGTGCATCATCGAAACCGATGCTTTAGAAATACTTTGCGGCAGCGGCACGAAGAGCTGAAATGGCTTCTTTCGGATCTTCTGCCGAAAAAATTGCACTGCCTGCAACCAAAACATTCGCGCCGGCTTTTGCACAAAGCTCGGCGGTTTTTGCGTTAACTCCGCCGTCGACCTGAATGTCGCAGTTTAAGTTTCTGCGGTTGATTTCCGCGCGAAGCTTTTCAACCTTCGGCATCATGTCTGCCATAAAGCTTTGACCGCCGAAGCCGGGTTCAACCGTCATAACAAGCACCATGCCGAGCTTGTCAAGAAAAGGAAAAACTTCTTCAATATCCGTTCCGGGTTTTACGGAAAGAGAAGCGGTGCAGCCCAGAGAGCGGATCAGGTCAATGGTTTCTTCGGTGTCGCTGTCTGATTCAATGTGGAAAGTGATGATGTCGGCGCCGGCTTTGACAAAGTCGGGAACATATTTTTTCGGGTAGCTGATCATAAGATGAACATCAAAAACCAGATCGGAGCATTTTCTCAGGCATTTAACAAGCGGTGCGCCGAGGGTGATGTTCGGAACAAAATGTCCGTCCATAACATCAATATGAAGCCAGTCGGCTCCGCACTTTTTCATGTTTTCAAACTCTTCGCCCATGCGTGAATAATCGCACGAAAGAATAGACGGTGAAATTTTTATCATAACAGTCACTTACGGCAAGGGGCAACTTTGCCGTTTCCTTTCTTGTCGGATTTTTTGCACGCTCTTTTCTTTCAAAAAGGTGCGCATAAATACATGCTATATTCTATCATTTCTCCGTATAAAAATCAAGCATAGGCAAATTGTACCGAATAAGCGGTACGATTTGAAGCTTAAAGCAACTGCACTCTGTATATCAGACGATGTGTTTGATATACAGAGTGCAGTGAAACTTTTTGATTTTATACCCTTGCTACCATTTCGCCGTAAAGCTCTTTTTCTTCTTTGATGAATTTTTCAACTGCTTCAACGCTCGGCATAGCAGCTGAACAGCTGTGTGCGGAAATAAGCATAGAAGCGCTTGCGGTTCCGAATTCAAGGGCGTCAACAATATCCCAGCCCTCAAGCAGACAGCGGATAAACGCCGAAGCATAGCCGTCGCCGCCGCCGAAGCCTTTCATTGCTTTGACGGGGAATGGCTTGATGGAAAAGCTCTGTCCGTCGTTTGTATAAGCGGTGGAGCCGTCTTTTCCGTGCTTGATGACAACAATTTTTGCGCCGTAGCCGTGCCAGAGCTTTGCACTTTCTTCATCGGTTTTGCAAACGCCGGTGATGGCTTCCGTCAGGTCATATTCTTCTCTTGAGCCGAGAATGATGTCGCTGTTTCTTGCAACCATTGAATAATAAACGGAAATTTCATCTTTATTTTTCCAGGTGTAGGCACGGTAGTCAATGTCGAAAATGACAACGACGCCGTTCTTTTTGGCAAGCATCATCGCTTTGAGCGCGGCTTCTCTGGAAGGACTTTGTGAAAGTGCCGTTCCGGAAATGACAATTGCTTTTGCTGTTTTTATGTAATCCTCGCTGACTTCGTCCGGCTCAAGCATTAAATCGGCAACGCCGTCACGGTACATAAGAATGCTGCTTTCGGTGGGGCTTTTGATTTCGGTGAAAGTCAGACCGATTTTTTCGCCGTTTTTTGCGCGGAAAATGTTCGAGGTGTCAATGCCGTCTTTTTTGAAATAGTTAACCACAAAATCGCCGTGCTGATCATCGGAAACTTTCCCGATGAAGCCGACTTTTTTGCCGAGTCTTGCAAGACCGACCGCAATGTTTGCCGGTGAACCGCCCACATATTTGTTAAAATTACAGCTTTCAGAAAGCGGCCTGTTCATATCCGTGGGGTTAAAATCAATGGCAACTCTTCCGATGGGAATGACATCAAGCGGCTTGCTTTCGTCAAATTCAATGTACTTCATAGTGTTTCTTCCTTTCAAAATCATTCGGCTTTTCCGACCGAATGAAAAATTTCCATGTGTTTTTTTGCGTTGAGATACGCGCCCGTAATTTCTGCCGTGTGCAGGTCATAATAGCCGCCGAGGCTTTCGCTTACAAAGCCGTCTTTAACGGTTTTGTAAACGCTGTCAAAGGTTGCGGTTGCAATGTTGATTTTTTTGATTCCGTTCTGATGACAGCGAACAAAATCATCGGAGCTTATGCCGGTTCCGCCGTGAAGCACAAGCGGAGTATCCACGCTGTTTTTTACCTGTTCGAGAATATCAAAACGAAGCTTGGGTGTTTGCTTATAGTTTCCGTGCGCGTTGCCGATTGCAATGGCAAGAGCGTCAACGCCTGTTTCTTTTGAAAACAAAACCGCCTGCTTCGGTGAGGTGCAGTGCATGGCGATGTCAACACTTCCGTCCTCGCTTCCGCCCACACAGCCGATTTCCGCTTCAACCGCCGCGCCGAAAGGCTTTGCCATGGAAACGACCTTTTTGGTGGTTTCTATGTTTTCTTCAAGCGGAAGATGCGAACCGTCAAACATAACGGAGGTAAAACCAAGCTCCAGAGCCTGTCTGATGCAGTCAAGCGTGGTTCCGTGGTCGAGATGAACGGCAACGGGAACCTTTGCTTCTTTTGCCGCCGCAAGCATGAGCGGACCGATCAGAGCAAGGGGAGAATATTTCAGCCTGACTTCGGCAATCTGAAGAATGATGGGTGATTTTGTTTCTTCAGCGGCTTTGATGATTCCGAGAACCATTTCCATGTTGGCAACGCTGAAAGAGCCAACGGCATAGTTTCTTTTCTGCGCATCGGCAAGCAGAGTTTTCATGTTAACAAGTGACATTTTATCCAACCTTTTTTGTCCGCAAAGCGGTTTATTTTTATTCATTTGATTTGAGCGATTCCACCATATCAACGCTGTGAAGCTTTCTGATAAGCGAAAGGTTTACAATCAATGCAAACGCCAGAGAAAGCGCCGCGGCAAGAACATAACCCAGAATTCCGACTTCTCTTCCGAACATGATGATGTCTACTTCGCCGACAAGAATAATTACTCTGTGGAAAAGCTTGCCGAGGAAAAGGCCGAGGAAAGTGCCGAAAACGCTCAGCATCACATTTTCCCTGAAAATATAAGAGTTGACCTCGCGGTGGTTAAAGCCGAGAACTTTCAGTGTGGCAATTTCCTTAACGCGCTCGTTGATGTTGATGATGGAAAGATTATAAAGAACAATGACGCAAAGAAGTCCGGCGCAGACAATGAGAATAACAACCATGGATTTTATGCTGTCAAGGGTGTTTTCAAAGGTCTGCTGAAGTTCGTCCGAATAAGAAATCGCACTGATTTCATATTCCTGCATCAGCTGTGAGGAAAGTTCGGTTTTTTCTTCGGGAGAAAGTTCTCTTGAAAAGTTTGCCGTGATATAGTTGTATCTCGGATTTGCACCGAAATAATACTGATAGACTTCCTTTGCCATATACATATAGTGGAACGTATAATTCTTTGCAACGGCGGCAACGGGAACGGAAATGGTGTTTCCGTCATCAAGTGAAACCTTGATGGAATCTCCGACGCCGATATTCAGCCTTTTTGAAAGCTTTTCGGTGATGACACAGCCGTTTTGCGGAAGTGTAATTTCATCTCCGGTGGAAACATCTCTGACATGGATATAATTTCCGAGCTTTGTCACATCTTCCGGAACAAGAATATAAGTTTCCATTTCTTTTTCCGATTTGTCGCTTGTTGAAATGCAGGATTTCATATATTCAAGCATGGTGTCTGCAATTTCCGTCCGGTCTGAAACGGTCTGAAGCGCAGAGCATTCGGTAATGGTTGTGTCGTATTCTCCGTTTAAAACAACTTGCATGTCATAGCTTAAAATGCGATCCTCGTTTGTAAACTGGTTTTCAATGGCGGCGTTGATGCTGTTGTTAAGACCGAAAGCCGAAACAAGAAGCGCTGTACAGCCCATAACGCCGATAACCGCCATGACGAAACGCTTTTTGTTTCTGAAAACGTTTCTGAACGTAACCTTGGAAGTAAAACTCAGACGCGACCACAAGGCGGGGAATTTTTCAAGGAAAATATGCTTGCCGCCTTTCGGGGCTCTCGGCTTCATGAGTGTTGACGGGTGCGTTTTCAGGCTCTTCTGCGCCGAAAAATAAGTGGACAGAACCGTCACACCGACGGATATGGCAACACCGATGGCCGCAAGATCAAGGCGGTATCTGATGATAACTGACGGCATATCGAAAAGAATGTTATAGCACGCCGTAACCGCCGTCGGGAAAACCGCAAAGCCCATAAACGAACCGGCAAAGGCTCCGATGAAGCTTGCAAAGAACGAATAGAAAACATATTTTTTAACAATTTCACTGTTATGAAAGCCCATGGCTTTGAGTGTTCCGAGCTGCGTTCTTTCATCTTCAACCATTCTTGTCATCGAATTGAGGCTGACAAGAGCGGCAACAATGAAGAAGAACCACGGAAAAACAAGAGAAAGCGCTTTTGTTCTTTCGGCGGTCTGACCGTATTCTTCAAAGCCTAAAAGCGCGCCGCTTCTGTCGTTTACATACCACTTGGCGCTGTCAAGACCGAGCAGGAAGTTGTTTGCCTGATTCAGCCTGTTCTTTGCTTCGTCAAGTCGGGCATAAGCTTTGATTTTTGTCTGTTCAAAATCTGCTTCAATGGTGTCGGCTTTTTCTTTGGCAAGCTGAAGATTGGTTTCATAGTTTGTGATTTGATTTTTCAGGTCGCTCAGCTGAGAAATCACCTCAAGCTCGCCGAGCTGAATGTCATAGCCGGCGCTTGTCAGTTCTTTTTCCGCTTCGTCAAGAGCCGCTTCCGACTCAGAAAGCGTTTCGCGCACTTCCTTAAGCTGCTCAACAAGCTCTGCGGCTTTGTCAAGCTCGGCCTTTTTGTTTGCCAGTTCGGTTTTGGCGTCGCTGAGCTGGATTTTTGCCGAGGCAAGCTTCTCTTCAAGATTCTGAAGCTCAGGCTCCATATATGCGGAAATTTCCTCCGCCGTTCCGACAGCCGTAAGACTGTTTACCGAGGCGATTATTTTGTCTACCTCATCTCCGACAACGCCGGATTTTTCAAATCTGTCAACAATGTCGCCGACGGTTGCTCCCTGCTCGGAGTTGAGCTGGTCAACGGCGGCTCTTGTTGTTGCAACAAGGCTTTCAAGGTAATCAACCGTGCTGGAAAGGGTGTTGACCGCAGTGTTTGAAACATTGTATTCGGTCACTGCGTTTTTATAATCGGTTTCGGCGGTTGCATATTTGTCAACCATCGCTTTTGCTTCGTTATAAGCCTGCCGTTTCTGCTCCCAGTTTGCATATTGAGTTGAATGTTCAAGCTTGCTGTCGCCGATGGCATTCTGCGCTTCAACGGCTTTTTCGTTATATTGTCTTTTATATTCCGCAAGCTGTTCGTCACCGTTTTCCGCCATGTCGAGAATGGTGGCAACGGTTTCTTCACCCTGAGCAATCTGCTGCTCGACGTCGGCTTTTGTTTTTGCGTATTCTTCTTCGCCCTCGGCAACCTTTTGCGCATAGGTCGGCTTGATTGCGTCAACTCTTGCACAAAGTCGCTCTGCCGAAATGGACTCCAGATACGTTATATAAGGCTCAATGTAGCTTTCATATTCATCGCCGTACGGATCATATTGATCTGAGCCTTCGATTTTTACGGAAATTGCGCTGTAATAATCATTGATAAAGTTTTCGGACGGAATATAGATAAAAGAGCCGAGTTTACCCGTGCCGATGGTTGTGTTTCCGCGCTGATAGGAAATATAAAGCGGTGTTCTGATGATGCCGCAAATGGTATATTCGGTATTTGAAATACTGCTTGTGATGTCATTGCCGTAGCTTTCAAGAGTGAGAACAGAGCCGATTTTGAACTGCTCCGGTGTTGAAAGGGCGCTTTCGTCAACAAGACATTCGTTTGCTCCCGTCGGCCATGAGCCTTCAACAAGCTGCGGACGGTTGATGAAGCTTCTGTCGTCTTCGCCGTTTGCGGCGGCAACCGCTTTGTTTATGTCGAGACTGTGTGCCCTGACAGTAAAACGGGAGCCGTCAAGATCGGTGATGGCTTCGCCGTCAACAGTCACAACGCCGTCAACAAATTTTTCGGGGCAAACGCCTTCAATGCCGTCGATGCTTCTGATAACTTCGGCATCTTCATCGGAAAAACCGGCGGTTGAAATTATTCTGATGTCTGCGGCATTGGAGGAAACATAATAGCTGTGCGCCGTTTCAAGCATATCGGGTGCCGTTGCATTCATTCCCGCAAAAAAGCTGATGCCGAGGGCAACTATGAGAACAATTGAAAAAAAGCGCGAGCTTGTTCGTCCGATTGTTCTGACAGTATCCTTATAGAGAACTTTATTCATTGATTCACCATCTTTTGTGTCGTCTTTCGGTTTAACGCCTGTTTTTCTGTGCAGAAAGTCTGTCTGCTTTTTCTCTCCGGCTGTCGGTTCTTACCATTCAAGGCTTTCCACCGGAACCGGGTGGTCGTTCACTGCAATTTCAATGACCTTGCCGCTTCGCATGGTAATGATTCGGTCTGCCATGTTTGCCAATGCCTGATTATGGGTGATGACAACAACGGTTGTTCCGGTTTCGCGGCAGGTTCTCTGAAGCAGGCGCAGAATCTGTTTGCTTGTTTTGTAATCGAGCGCGCCCGTGGGTTCATCGCATAAAAGCAGTTTCGGATTCTTGGTAAGCGCTCTTGCAATGGAAACTCTCTGCTGTTCGCCTCCGGAAAGCTGAGACGGAAAATTATCCATTCTTTCGGCAAGGCCGACTTTTGCCAGCACTTTTTCCGGTTTCAGAGCCTTTTGAACAATCTGACTTGAAAGCTCAACATTTTCAAGAGCGGTGAGGTTTCGCATAAGATTATAAAACTGAAAAATGAAGCCAACCTCGTTTCGGCGGTATTCAATCAACGATTTTTCGTCAAGACCGCTGATGAGCCTGCCGTCCACACGGATTTTTCCGTCATTGCAGGCGTCCAGTCCGCCCAGAAGATTCAGAACGGTTGATTTGCCTGCGCCGCTCGCACCGACAATCAGGCAGAATTCACCCTCTTCAATGGAAAAGGAAACGCCGTCTGCGGCATTGATGGTGATTTCACCGGCCTTATATCTTTTATAAACCTTTTCAAATTCAATAAAACTCATTTTTCAATCCAGCCTTAATTTTTTTGTCAGCATTCTTTGTGTGCCTTTTCACAGGCTTCCCAGATGCCGTTGATATATGCCGCGCCGAGTGCTCTGTCATAAAGGCCGTAGCCCGGGCGGGCGGTTTCACCCCAGATCATTCTTCCGTGGTCGGGACGGATATAGCCGTCAAAGCCGACCTGCTGAAGCGCTTTGACAATTTCATAAATGTCAAGGCTGCCCTCGGAGGAAAGGTGCGCCGTTTCGTTGAAACGGTTGCCCTCAACCTTAACGTTTCTGATGTGCGCAAAATAAATTCTGTCGCCGACTTCTCTTATCATGGCGGGCAAATCGTTCTTTTCGGACGCACCGAGAGAGCCGGTGCAGAAGGTCAGTCCGTTATAAGGACTGTCAACCAGCTTTAAAAAGCGCTTGAGAGAATCAATGTCCTTGATAATTCGCGGCAGGCCGAAAATATCCCATGGCGGATCGTCCGGGTGAATGGCCATTCTGACATCACATTCCTCGCAGACAGGAATAATCTTTTCAAGGAAATACTGAAGATTGGTCCACAAGTCTTCCGAGGTGATGTTTTTATATTTTTCAAATAATTCCTTGATTTCGCCCATGCGTTCGGTTTCCCAGCCGGGCATGGCATAGCCGTTTGAATTGCTGTCAATTTCCCGGAACATATCCTGCGGGCTTTTGCCTTCAATCTGTTCGCCGTGATAGCAAAGGCAGGTTGCGCCGTCGCCCATATCCATGGCAAGGTCGGTTCTTGTCCAGTCGAAAACCGGCATGAAGTTATAGCAAATTACTTTTACTCCCGCTTTGGCAAGGTTGCGTATGGAGGTTATGTAATTTTCAATATATTTATCTCTTGTCGGCAGACCGAGCTTGATGTCTTCGTGAACATTCACGCTTTCAATGCACTCCATGGTCAGTCCGGCACTTTCGATTTCTTTTTTCATGTCCATAATCATGTCGAGTGGCCAAGGTTCTCCGCAGGGTAATTTGTGAAGAGCCGGCACAACGCCGACAACTCCGGGAATCTGTCTGATTTGTTCAAGCGTGACGGTGTCTTTGTCATCGCCGAACCATCTGAATGTCATTTGCATAATGGTAATTTCCTTTCTTGTTTTTATTCGTCTTTGTCGGTATAAACCAATGTTTCGATAACTTCTTTTGTGTCCTTGTCGATTACTTCCACTTCGCATTTATACTTGTCGCTCGGGGTGTAAAGCTGATAAAGCAGGCAGCTCTGACCGATAACAAACGGAGCCATAGCGCCTTTTTTATAAGTATTTGAGTCAACGGAAAGAACAACCTTGCTGAAGTTTTCGGAATCATAGCTTTCAATCTTATCAACATAAGGATACTCCTCGTTATCTTCCACCTCATAAATCGCTTTGATAACCTGCATTCCGATTCTTGAAAGAAGAAGCTCATGTGTGAAAGCGTTCATAACAACCGTGACCGTGCCTTTGCGTTTGTTGAGCGTTGCGCTTTCATAGCCGTAATATTTGCAGTAGGCGTCAAGGTCGTTTTGATATTTTTCTTCAATTGCGTCAAGCGGAATGGAAATTTCAACCATATCTTCAAGACTTGCTTTTTCCGCATCCTGTGCACCTTTTGAGCCGGCATAAGAAGTTGATTTGCTGCAGGCTGCAAAAGAAAACAGCATCAAAAAGCATAAAAACAGACAAAGTGCTTTCTTCATAAAAAAACCTCCCGAATTATCCTTTTAAAATCTTGAATATTTGTAACGGCTGTTTTAATTTTTGCATATCCGGCTATACTTTACTTTAAAAGGCGGATAAAGCGAAAAAGGTCCGCACAAATATACATTATAATCATATCACATTATTCAGTAAATTGCTATAACCGACGGCAAAAAAGTTTCAGATAGTTTTCTATTTGCCAAAACGAAAAGAAATCAAGCAGTAAAAAGTGATTTTTTACAAAATTAACAAAATAATCGTTCAATATATAGGAAAAACAACAATAGACAACAACGTAAAAATTTGATAAAATTTCTTGAAACCCGAAAAGTGTTAAATTTCGGCAATTAATTCTTTATTTTGCAAAATTACAGGAGGAAAATTCAATGAGCAAAAAATATGTTTATTTGTTCAGTGAAGGTAACGCTAACATGCGTGAACTTCTCGGCGGTAAGGGTGCAAACCTTGCAGAAATGACCAATATCGGTCTTCCCGTTCCCCAGGGCTTCACAATTTCAACAGAGGCCTGCACACAGTATTATGAGGACGGAAGAGAAATCAACGATGAAATCCAGCAGCAGATTAACGAATATATCGTTAAGATGGAAGAAATCACCGGAAAGAAATTCGGCGACAAAGAAAATCCGCTTCTCGTTTCTGTTCGTTCCGGCGCAAGAGCTTCCATGCCCGGTATGATGGATACCATCCTTAACCTCGGTCTTAACGAAGAGGTTGTTGAAGCAATCGCTGAAAAATCCGGCAACCCCCGTTGGGCATGGGACTGCTACAGAAGATTCATTCAGATGTATTCCGATGTTGTTATGGAAGTCGGCAAGAAATATTTTGAAGAGCTCATCGACAAAATGAAAGCTGAAAGAGGCGTAACACAGGACGTTGAACTTACAGCTGACGACCTGAAAGAACTTGCTAACCAGTTCAAGGCTGAATACAAAGAAAAAATCGGCGAAGACTTCCCGAACGATCCGAAAGAACAGCTCATGGGCGCAATCAAAGCTGTTTTCCGTTCATGGGACAACCCCAGAGCAAACGTTTATCGCCGTGATAACGATATTCCTTATTCATGGGGCACTGCCGTTAACGTTCAGTCAATGGCATTCGGCAACATGGGTGATGACTGCGGAACAGGTGTTGCTTTCACCCGTGACCCTGCAACAGGCGCAAAAGGCCTTTTCGGTGAATTCCTCACCAACGCTCAGGGCGAAGACGTTGTTGCCGGCGTTCGTACACCGATGCACATTTCCGAAATGGAAGAAAAATTCCCGAAAGCATTCGCAAAGTTCAAAGAAGTTTGCGAAATTCTTGAAAAACATTACAGAGACATGCAGGACATGGAATTCACCGTTGAGCACGGCGAACTGTTCATGCTCCAGACAAGAAACGGCAAGAGAACCGCTCAGGCTGCACTTAAAATTGCCTGCGACCTTGTTGACGAAGGCATGAGAACAGAAGAAGAAGCTGTTGCCATGATCGATCCGAGAAATCTTGACACCCTTCTTCACCCGCAGTTCGACGCTGCCGCTTTGAAAGCAGCAACACCGATCGGCAAAGGTCTCGGTGCTTCACCGGGCGCTGCCTGCGGTCAGATCGTATTCACAGCGGACGATGCTGAAGCATGGAAAGCACAGGGCAAGAAAGTTGTTCTTGTTCGTCTTGAAACTTCTCCGGAAGACATCACCGGCATGAAAGCTTCTCAGGGTATTCTCACCGTTCGCGGCGGTATGACTTCACACGCAGCCGTTGTTGCCCGCGGTATGGGTACATGCTGCGTTTCAGGCTGCTCAGAAATCGCGATGGACGAAGAAAACAAGAAGTTTACTCTTGCAGGCAAGACCTTCCACGAAGGCGATGTTATTTCCATTGACGGTTCAACAGGTAACATCTATGACGGTGAAATCCCGACTGTTGACGCAACAATCGCAGGTGAGTTCGGCAGAATCATGGGCTGGGCTGACAAATACAGAAAGCTGAAAGTCAGAACAAACGCTGACACACCGGCTGACGCAAAGAAAGCCCGTGAACTCGGTGCTGAGGGCATCGGTCTTTGTCGTACAGAGCACATGTTCTTTGAAGCAGACAGAATTGCTGCTTTCCGTGAAATGATCTGCTCAGACACTGTTGAAGAAAGAGAAGCTGCTCTTGCAAAGATTCTTCCGATGCAGCAGGCTGACTTTGAAGCTCTTTATGAAGCACTTGAAGGCAACCCGGTAACAATCCGCTTCCTTGATCCTCCGCTTCATGAGTTTGTTCCCACAGAAGAAGCTGACATTGAAGCACTGGCAAAGGCACAGGGCAAGAGCGTTGAAACCATCAAGAACATCATCGCAGGTCTTCATGAATTCAATCCGATGATGGGTCACCGCGGATGCCGTCTTGCAGTAACCTATCCTGAAATTGCAAAGATGCAGACAAGAGCTGTTATCCGTGCAGCAATCAATGTAAGCAAGGCTCATCCCGACTGGACAATTGTTCCGGAAATCATGATTCCGCTTGTCGGCGATGTTAAGGAACTGAAATATGTTAAGAAAGTTGTTGTTGCAACAGCTGACGAAGAAATCGCAGCAGCTGGCAGCGACATGAAATATGAAGTCGGCACAATGATTGAGATTCCGAGAGCTGCTCTTACAGCTGACGAAATTGCAAAAGAAGCTGAATTCTTCTGTTTCGGCACAAACGACCTCACTCAGATGACTTACGGCTTTAG
>JBJFHW010000142.1:0-16303 GCA_051893965.1 Acutalibacteraceae bacterium | reverse complement strand
AATGTATCGGCGACATTGATTTATATGACATGACGGAGGTTTTGCTGCTTGCGCTCGAAAGTCTGAAAGAAATCGGCGGCAGATATGTTCTTGATGTGTCGCACATGGGAATTGTAACAGCCCTTGTTGACGCAATAAGCGACGATGAAGAATTCAAAAAGGAAGTTATGCGCTGCCTGAGCGAAAAAAACAGGCACGAAATTTCGGATATTTGTAAAAAGTATTCGGTAAGTGAAGAAGGCGCCAAGCAGATTTGCGATTTTATCGGCCTTTACGGAAAGCCCGAGCAGGTGCTTTCAAAACTGAAAGAAAGCTTTTATAACGAAAAAACAAAGGCGGCAATTGATGAGCTTTGCTCTTTGTGGAAGATAATCGGGGAAACGGAATTTGCCGATAAAGTAAATTTTGACTTTTCAATTATCAATGACATGAATTATTATAACGGCATTGTTTTCACCGGTTTCATTGAAGGTGTTCCCGAAAGCGTGCTTTCCGGCGGACGCTATGACAAGCTGATGCGCAAAATGGGCAAAAAATCCGGTGCAATCGGCTTTGCGGTTTATCTGGATTTGCTCAACCAGCTTCAGAAAAACAAAAATGAATTTGATGTTGACGTGCTTTTGCTGTATAATGAAAAAACCGATGTCAAAGCCCTTTGCAAAAAGGTCAGTGAGCTGAACGCCGAGGGCAAAAGTGTTTGCGTTCAGAAATCGGCGCCGCAAAAGCTGCGCTTTCGTCAAAGAATCAGTCTTATCGGGGAGGAAACCTGAAATGATTAATGTTGCATTGCCGAAAGGCAGACTCGGTGAAAAGGTTTATTCAATGTTTGAAAAGGCGGGCTATGAATGTCCGTCAATCAAAGAGAATAACAGAAAGCTGATTTTTGAAAACAGTGAAACAGGGGTACGATATTTTTGGGTAAAGCCCTCCGATGTTGCCATTTATGTTGAACGGGGCGCGGCGGATATCGGCGTTGCAGGCAAAGACATTCTGCTTGAATATGAACCGGATATCTATGAACTTGCCGATTTGAAAATGGGGAAATGCGCCATGTGCGTTGCCGGAAAAAAAGATTTTCATGACGATACCGACAGAACGCTGAAAGTGGCAACCAAGTTTGTCAACATTGCCAAAAAATATTATGCTTCCGTCAGCCGTGACATTGACATCATCAAGCTTAACGGCTCGATTGAAATTGCACCGATTCTCGGACTGTCCGACGTTATTGTTGACATTGTGGAAACGGGAACAACATTGAAAGAAAATGACCTTTGCGTGCTTGAAAGAATCTTGCCGATCAGCGCAAGACTGATTTCAAACAAAGTCAGCTTCAAATTCAAAACAGCCGAAATTGAAAAAATTGCAGACGCACTGAAAGAACAGGTAGAAAAGTTTGAATGAATTCAAACTTGAAGTAAGAAGTAAGAGTGAAAAGTGAAAAGGTGCGGTGATTTTGCCTGCGGCAAAATTGATTATAATTTGTTTTACTTAATTTTTGTGCCTTTGAAAGGAACGAACATAAATATGATTAAAATATATAATTATGAAGCTTCAATCAAAAAAGAGCTTTTTATAAGAAACAGCATTCCGACGAATGTTGAAAGCATTGTCAGCGAAATTATTGCCGATGTCATCAAAAACGGTGATGACGCGCTGATAAAATATGCAAAAAAATTCGATAAGGCGGAGCTTGAAAGCCTTGAAGTTACAAAACAGGAAATTGACGAAGCATTTGAAAAAACCGATGAAGCTTTCATCAAAGTTTTAAAGCTTGCCGCAGAGAACATCAGAGAGTTTCATGAAAAACAGGTCAGAAACAGCTTTGTTCTTACGAAGCCCGGCAGAGTGATGGGACAGAAGGTGCTTCCGATTGAAAAAGTCGGTCTTTATGTTCCGGGCGGTACGGCGGCTTATCCGTCAACGGTGCTGATGGACAGCATTCCCGCAAAAATTGCCGGCTGCAACGAAATTGTTATGGTGACGCCGCCCACGAGCGACGGCAAGGTCAACCCCGCCATTCTTGCGGCGGCGAAAATTGCAGGGGTTGACAGAATTTTCAAAACCGGCGGTGCTCAGGCAATTGCAGCTCTTGCCTACGGCACACAGAGTATTCCCGGGGTTGACAAAATTGTCGGACCCGGAAATGCTTTTGTTGCAGAAGCCAAAAAGCAGGTTTTCGGCAAGGTTTCCATTGATATGATTGCAGGCCCGAGCGAAATTCTTGTTGTTGCGGACGGCTCATGCAGTGCCAAAAATGTTGCTGCCGATCTTCTTTCTCAGGCGGAGCATGACAAAATGGCAACTGCTGTTCTTGTGACGGACAGCAGAGAGCTTGCCGAAAAGGTAAGCGCAGAACTTGAAAGGCAGATTCCGCTTCTGCCGAGAGCGGAAATTGCCCGTGCTTCCGTTGATAACAACGGTAAAATTATTGTTGCAGACAGCCTTGATGTTGCCATTGAAATTGCAAACGAGCTTGCACCCGAGCATCTTGAACTTTGCGTTGACAATCCTTTTGATTATCTTGATTCAATCAAAAATGCAGGTTCAATTTTTATGGGTAAGAACTGTCCCGAAGCCTTGGGAGATTATCTTGCCGGTGCAAACCATACGCTGCCCACAAGCGGAACGGCAAGATTTTCAAGTCCGCTTTCCGTTGACGATTTCGTCAAGAAAATTCAATATACTTATTTCACAAAAGAAGCCTTATCCGAAGTTGCCGGAAGCGTTGAAATGTTTGCGCAAAAAGAAGGTCTTGAAGCGCACGCAAGAAGCGCTGTGATAAGATTTGAAGATTAAGCCTTGGCAGGCTGACTGAAAGAGAGTGAATTTTATGAGCAGATTTTTCAGCTCAAAATACAGCGGTCTTGAACCGTACACACCGGGCGAACAGCCTAAGGATATGAAATATATCAAGCTCAACACAAACGAATCGCCTTATCCACCGGGGGAAAATGTTGCTCAAGCGGCAAAAAAAGCGGCTTCAACACTTTGCCTTTATTCCGACCCGCAGTGCACCGTGCTGAACCAAAAATTTGCGTCTGTTTTCGGTGTCAGACCGACGCAGGTGCTGATGTCAAACGGAAGCGATGAAATTTTGAATTTTGCATTCATGGCGTTTTGCGATGAAAACTGCGGTGTGGCTTTTCCTGAGATCAGCTACGGCTTTTATCCGGTTTTTGCGCAGCTGAACCACATTCCTTTTGAAAGCATACCGCTGAAAAAAGATTTTTCGGTTGATTATAAAGACTATTGCGGCATAGGCAAAACGGTTGTGCTTGCCAATCCGAATGCGCCGACGGGACTTGCTGTTTCGCTTTTTGAAATTGAAGAAATTGTTAAAAGCAATCCGAACAACGTTGTTGTGATTGACGAAGCCTATGTTGATTTCGGCGGGGAAAGTGCACTCCCACTTATTGAAAAATATGACAATCTTCTGGTTGTGGGAACGTTTTCTAAATCACGCTCTCTTGCAGGGGCAAGGCTCGGGTTCGGCATTGCGTGTGAGGATTTGATCGCTGATCTTAACACAATCAAATATTCAACGAATCCTTATAACATCAATTCCATGACTATTGCCGCCGGTGTTGCCGCACTTGAGGATAATGACTATTACATGAACAACTGCAAAAAGATTATGCAGACGAGAACCTACACCAAAAAGGCACTTGAAGACATGGGCTTTTTTGTTCTTGATTCCAAAGCAAATTTTCTCTTTGCCAAAAGCGACACCATAAGCGGAGAAGCTTATTACCAAAAGCTTCGGGAAAAAGGCGTTCTTGTCCGTCATTTTAAAAACGAAAAAATCAAGGATTTCGTCCGCATAACCATCGGGTCAAAAGAGCAGATGGACGCTTTGCTTGAAAAAACAAAGGAAATTCTGAAAGGGGAATAGACCATGAGAACTGCAACCATTAAAAGAAACACTGCCGAAACACAAATTGAACTTTCCATAAATCTTGATTCAAACGGCAAAAGCCTGATTGCAACGGGCTGCGGCTTCCTTGACCATATGCTGACGCTTTTTGCAAGGCACGGCAGATTTGACCTGAAAATCAAATGCACGGGCGACACCTTTGTTGATTATCATCACACAGCCGAGGACATCGGAATTTGTCTCGGCGAAGCCTTCGCACAGGCTCTCTCCGACAAAAAAGGAATTGTCCGCTATGGCAGTATGCTGCTTCCGATGGACGAAGCGCTTATTCTTTGCGCCGCAGATATTTCGGGAAGAGGTATGCTTGTTTATGATTTGCAGATTCCGACGCAAAAGGTCGGCGATTTCGACACGGAGCTTGTAAAAGAATTCTGGCTTGCGTTTGTCAGAAAAGCGGACATCACGCTCCACTTGAAACAACTTTCAGGCGAAAACAGTCATCACATCATTGAGGGCGCTTTCAAGGCGGCTGCAAGAGCGATTTCGGCCGCTGTCAGCATCGATGAAAAGCACAAAGACGAAATACCCTCAACAAAGGGGGTTCTGTGATGGTTGCCGTTGTTGATTACGGAGTCGGAAACCTCTTTTCACTCAAATCATCGCTCAAAGCTCTTGGTGTCGGGGCGGTTGTAACAGGCAATGCCGAAGAAATCAAAAAGGCTGACAAAATCATTCTTCCGGGCGTGGGCGCGTTTGCCGATGCCGCCGAAAAGCTTCGCAAAAGCGGACTGGATTCGGTGATAAAACAGCAGGCACAAAAAGGTGTTGCACTCATGGGCATCTGTCTCGGTATGCAGCTTCTTTTTGAAAAAAGCTATGAATACGGTGAGCACGAGGGTCTCGGCCTTATCAAAGGCAAGGTTGTGCCGATGGAGGGTGTGATTCCGGCTGAACTTAAAATTCCGCATATCGGCTGGAATGCGCTTCATTTTACAAACAAGAAAAGCGACATTTTTAAATATATAAACGAAAACGACTGCGTCTATTTTGTTCATTCCTTTTATGCCGCAGACTGCGAAGAAAACACGGTTGCCACGGCAGAATACGGTGCAGAGCTAACGGCGGCGGTGCAAAAGGATAATGTTTACGGCTGTCAGTTCCACCCGGAAAAAAGCGGAGATGTGGGGCTTAAAATTCTCAGAGCCTTTTGCGAAAAGGAGGCGGAGTGATGCTTATTTTTCCTGCCATTGATATTATCGCCGGCAAGGCGGTGCGCCTTTATAAAGGTGATTATGAAAAAATGACGGTCTATAACGAAAGCCCGCTTGCTCAGGCAAAGGAGTTTGAAGCAAAGGGAGCCAAACAGCTTCATGTTGTTGACCTTGAGGGCGCAAAAAGCGCCGGTACGCCGAACCTTGAAACGGTCAGAGAAATTTGCGAAAACACCAATCTGTTTGTTGAACTCGGCGGCGGAATCAGAAACATGGAAACGGCCAAAAAATATCTTTCCATCGGCGTCGGCAGAGTGATACTCGGAACTGCCGCAGTCACGGACGAAGAATTTCTCAAAGAAGCGGCAAAAGAATATAAAGAAAAAATTGCCGTTGGTGTTGACATCAAAGACGGCTATGTTTCCATAAAAGGCTGGACGGAAAAATCGCAGTATACCCTTGATGATTTTTGCCGAAAGCTTCAGCAAATCGGCGTTCAGACCGTCATTTGCACAGACATTTCCAAAGACGGAGCCATGAAAGGTACAAACCTGAATTTATACAAGGAACTTTCGGGAAAGTTCAGCATGAATTTCATCGCTTCGGGCGGCATCAGCACAATGGAAGATGTCAGGCAGCTGAGAAAAATGAATCTGTATGGTGCAATCATCGGCAAAGCCTATTATGTCGGCGCAATTGATCTGAAAGAAGCGATAGAGGTGGCAAAATGATTACAAAAAGAATTATCCCCTGTCTTGACGTCAAAGACGGCAGAGTGGTAAAGGGCGTGAATTTTCTCGGACTTTCCGATGTTTCGTCACCTGTCAGCCTTGCAAAATATTACAGCGAAAACGGTGCGGACGAGCTTGTTTTTTATGACATAACGGCGAGTGCGGAGGGCCGAAAGCTTTTTACCGATATTCTCTGCGAGGTTGCGTCAACAATTTTTATTCCGCTGACGGTCGGAGGCGGAATCAACACCGTTGAAGATTTTGACCGTGTTTTAAAATGCGGCGCGGATAAAGTCAGCGTCAATTCCGGGGCAATCAAAAATCCCGATTTGATTAAACAGGCGGCGATGAAATACGGTGATCAGTGCGTTGTGATTTCTGCCGATGTCAAGCGTGTTGACGGTGTGTTCCGGGTTTTTGCAAAGGGCGGCAGAGAAAACACGGGAATGGAGGCAATCTCATGGATCAAACGCTGTGTGGATAACGGAGCGGGCGAGGTTGTGCTCAATTCCATTGATACCGACGGCGTAAAAAAAGGCTTTGACCTTGAAATGCTGGAGGCTGTCTGCGATGCCGTGAATGTTCCCGTAATCGCTTCGGGCGGAGCAGGGTGCATTGATGATTTTATCACGCTGTTTCAGACATTGCCGAAAGTTGATGCCGGTCTTGCGGCTTCGATTTTCCATTTCGGCGAGGTTTCCATTGCCGACCTGAAAAAACAGCTGAGAAAAAACGATATTATTGTGAGGTAAACCATGATTAACATTGATGAACTGAAATTTGATGAAAAGGGACTGATCCCTGCCGTTGTTGTCGACAGCATAACAAAAAAGGTGCTCACTGTTGCCTATATGAACAAAGAGAGCCTGAAAATTTCAATGGAAAAGGGGTTGACCTGCTTTTTCAGCCGTTCAAGGAAGAAACTCTGGCTCAAAGGCGAAACCAGCGGAAACTATCAGCACATTGTTTCCATCACCGCCGACTGTGATAAAGACGCGCTGACGGTTGTTGTTGAAAAAGACGGCCCCGCCTGCCATATGGGTACCGATTCCTGCTTTACAAACGAAGTCTGGCACAGCGAAAGCTTGAGCGAGTTTTCACTTGAAAATCTTTATGAGCTTCTTAAAGGACGCAAGGAAACACTTCCGGAGGGTTCCTACACGACTTATCTTTTTCAAAAGGGAATTGATAAGATTCTGAAAAAAGTCGGTGAGGAATGCACGGAGGTCATCGTTGCCGGAAAAGGTGACGACAAAAAGGAAACAATATATGAAATTGCCGACCTTGCTTATCATGTAATGGTACTTATGGTGCAGATGGGTATTTCCGTTGAAGATATACACAAAGAGCTTGCTTCAAGGCATGTGATTGACCACAAGGTCAAGCAGGAAAAAATGGCAAGCGATAATGAGGGCGAATAAAACATAAATATAGCAGTCGTTTGTGCGGCTGCTTTTTAAATGTATATTTGTCATACTTTAAAATTTTTGATGTATATGTGTTGAATCAGTTGAAAATATAGTGTATTATCCCTGTATTTTGTGTCCGTTTTAAAGAAAAACCACTCTATATAGACGGCAAAAAAATCCGTCAAAATAGCCAAACTTTTTTAAGAAAAATTGTTGACATTTGAGACTCGGTATGTTATTATACTTAGGCATGTATAAGGCACAGATGGGTATAACTATGCCTTGATACATATTTAGATATGCGATGATGCGGGAGGTGGCTGCCCGAAGAGGCAGGGAATTTCCGCGGAGTATGTCCGATTATCAAAACCGGGCGAACCTATATTTTTCGGCTTTTGCCGCTTGTGCGAGCAAGGCTCTTTCGGGAGCTGTGCGCTCTTTTGACAGCGGTCTTATGCCGGAATGCGCTTTTTAAGCACGACCGGAAATATTGCTTTCCGGCTTTTTTAAAGGAAAACAACGAAAACACCCGGTGAGGTTGTTTAAAAAGCTGCTTAAAGGTAAAACACATTGCCCGCCCAATAACACAGGAGGCGCAGAACAATGGCAAATGAGAAAATTCGCATCAGACTCAAGGGATATGATCACAACCTTGTTGACAAGGCTGCCGAAATGATTGTTGAAACCGCAAAGCGCACAAACGCTGCTGTTTCCGGTCCGATCCCTCTTCCGACAGAAAAGGAAGTTGTAACAATTCTTCGTGCTGTTCATAAGTATAAGGACAGCCGTGAACAGTTTGAGCAGAGAACACACAAAAGACTCATTGACATCATCAGACCTACCCAGAAGACCACGGAGGCTCTGGTGAATCTCGACATTCCGGCAAGCGTTGAAATTGAAATCAAAATGTGCTGATTGAGCGCAGATTGATGCATTTCATTTATACCCAACCGTAAGTCGGACTGACGGTCAAGTTGGCACAGCCAACCAATAACCAAAGGAGGAACAATTTATGAAAAAAGGTCTTATCGGTAAAAAAGTCGGCATGACCCAGATTTTCGACGAAAAGGGTAATGTAATCCCTGTAACAGTCGTTGAACTCGGTCCCTGCCCCGTCGTTCAGAAAAAGACAGTTGAAAATGACGGCTATGATGCTGTTCAGCTTGGTTTCGGCGACGTAAAAATCACAAGAGTCAACAAGCCCATGAAAGGACATTTTGACAAGGCAAGCGTTGCTGCAAAAAAAGTTCTTCGTGAATTCAGACTTGAAGACACAAGCGCACTGAATGTCGGTGACATTCTCAAAGCTGACATCTTTGCCGCAGGCGAAAAAGTCGATGTTGTCGGCACAAGCAAAGGTAAAGGAACTGCCGGCGCAATCAAGAGATGGAACTTCTCAAGACTTAAAGAATCACACGGTACCGGCCCCGTTGCAAGACACGCAGGTTCACTCGGTGCTTGTTCCGATCCCTCAAGAGTATATAAGGGAAAGAAGCTTGCAGGTCATCTCGGTGCAGAACGCGTAACCATTCAGAACCTTGAAGTTGTCAAGGTGGACGCAGAAAACAACCTCATCGCAATCAAGGGTGCAGTTCCCGGTCCGAAAAAGGGCATTGTTATGGTTGTTAACAGCGTTAAAGCGTAAGAAAGGAGTTGCTCTAAATGCCTAACGTATCAGTATTCGACAAAGAAGGCAAGAAGGTTTCCGACCTTGAACTTGCAGAAGGCATTTTCGGAATTGAACCGAACATGTCAGCTATGCACATCATGGTTGTTAATTACCTTGCAAATCAGCGTCAGGGCACACAGTCAACCCTGACACGCTCAGAAGTTTCCGGCGGCGGAAAGAAGCCTTGGAAGCAAAAGGGAACCGGCCGCGCAAGACAGGGCTCAACAAGAGCTCCGCAGTGGACACACGGCGGTATCGCACACGGCCCCAAGCCCAGAAGCTATCGCTTCAGCGTTAACAAGAAAGTCAAGAGACTTGCAATGAAGTCTGCTCTTTCTTCAAAGGTTGCAGCTGAAGAAATGATCGTTCTTGATTCTCTTGAGCTTGAAGCAATCAAGACAAAGGAAGTTGCAAAGGTTCTTTCAAACCTTGAAACAGGCAAGAAAGTTCTCCTCGTGCTTCCCGAAAAGAACGACGTTATCTACAGAAGCGCAAGAAACATTGAGGGCGTAAAGGTCAGCCTTGTTAACACACTTAATGTTTATGACATTCTTAACTGCAACAGCATTGTTGTTCTCAAAGATGCCGTTGCAAAAATCGAGGAGGTATATGCATAATGAGTAAGTCAGCACATGATATTATCCTCAAGCCCATCATCACAGAAGAAAGCATGATGGGAACCGCTCTTAAAAAATACACCTTCAAAGTTGCAAAAGATGCAAACAAGGCTGAAATTGCAAAAGCAGTTGAAGAAGCTTTCGGCGTTAAGGTCGCTAAGGTCAACACCATCAACTGCAGAGGCCATCTGAGAAGATACGGCCGTTTTGAAGGCTACACATCAGCTTGGAAAAAGGCAATCGTAACACTTACGGAAGATTCAGACACCATTGAATTCTTTGACGGCCTTCTTTAAGTCTGATAGAAACCGAAAAAAGAACCGCTTCGGGCGGTTTGCGGTGTGTTTAAGATACACCCGGGTCGGTTTAAAAAACACTTAACTGTTACGGCTCAGACCGTATGCATAAAAAATCCGATGGTAATGTATGGAGGTTGGCATATCCTCCGCTAAACCATTATAAGGAGTGAACAAAAATGTCAATTCGAGTTGTGAAGCCTGTTACAAACGGCACAAGAAACATGTCGTACACAGACTACTCAGCCCTTTCAAAGAAAGGACCCGAGAGAAGCCTTCTTGCTCCTCTCAACAAAAAGAGCGGCAGAAACAGCTACGGCCGCATCACCGTTCGCCACCGCGGCGGCGGAAACAGAAAGAAGTATCGTATTATCGACTTCAAAAGAGACAAGTTTGACGTTAAGGCAGACGTTGTTTCCCTTGAGTATGATCCCAACAGATCGGCTCACATCGCACTTCTTCAGTATGAAGACGGCGAAAAAAGATATATTCTTGCACCTGAAGGTCTCAAGGTTGGCGACAAGGTTGAAGCAGGTCCCGAAGCAGACATCAAGCCGGGCAACGCTCTTCCGCTTGTTAACATCCCGACCGGTACAATGATTCACAACGTTGAACTTTATCCGGGCAGAGGCGGACAGCTTGCAAGAGCAGCAGGAAATGCGGCTCAGCTTATGGCTAAAGAGAACGGCTATGCTCTTCTCAGACTTCCCTCAAGCGAGCTTCGCAAGGTTTCCGAACTTTGCATGGCAACAATCGGCGTTGTCGGCAACGGCGACCATGAGAACGTTAAGATCGGTAAGGCAGGACGCACCCGTCACCTCGGTATCAGACCGACCGTCCGCGGTTCTGTTATGAACCCGAACGATCACCCGCACGGCGGTGGTGAAGGTAAGTCACCCGTCGGACGTCCCGGCCCTGTTACACCGTGGGGCAAACCGGCTCTCGGTTACAAGACACGCAAGAAGAAAAACCGTTCAGACAAGCTTATTGTTAAGCGCCGTAACGACAGATAACGTGGAAAGGAGCTAAGAATAATGAGCAGAAGCACAAAAAAAGGACCTTTCGTGCAGGAAAAGCTGTATGACAGAGTCGTTAAAATGAATGAAAAGGGCGAAAAAATCGTTCTGAAAACATGGAGCCGTGCCTCCACAATCTTCCCCGAATTCGTTGGTCACACCTTTGCTGTTCATGACGGACGCAAGCATGTTCCCGTTTACGTTACGGAAGATATGGTAGGTCACAAGCTCGGCGAATTTGCTCCGACACGTACATTCAAAGGTCATGCCGGATCAAAAACATCAAACAACGGTAAATAATCAGCAAAAGGAGTGTATTACCAATGCAAGCAACTGCAAAAGCAACTTATATCCGCATTGCTCCGCGTAAGGTAAAGATTGTTCTTGACCTTATCCGCGGCGAGGATACTGAAAAAGCTCTGGCAATTCTTAAATACACGCCCAAAGCTGCGTGTGAAGTTGTTTCAAAGCTTTTAACTTCCGCAATTGCCAATGCGGAAAACAAAGATATGGATACATCAAGGCTCTATGTCGCTGAATGTTATGTTAACCAGGGTCCGACCCTCAAGAGAATCAGACCCAGAGCACAGGGCAGAGCTTACCGTATCAACAAAAAGACATCACATATTACCCTTGTTCTCAAGGAAGCAGAATAATCAAGGAGGAGGTTAAACAATGGGCCAGAAAGTTAATCCTAACGGCTTAAGAGTAGGCGTTATCAAGGACTGGGAATCTCGTTGGTATGCGGACAAGAAGGACTTCGGCGATACGCTCGTTGAAGACTATAATCTTCGTGAATATCTCCTTGAAAAGCTTGCTCCCGCAGGAGTTCCCAAGGTTGAAATTGAACGCGACGCAAAGCGTGTTCGCATCAACATTCATGTTGCAAAGCCCGGCATGGTAATCGGCCGCGGCGGCAGCGAAATCGAAAAGCTCAAGGCTGACCTTGAAAAGAGACTCGGCAAGAGCGTTTCTCTCAACATCGTTGAAATCAAAAACCCCGACGTTAACGCACAGCTTGTTGCTGAAAGCATTGCTAACCAGCTTGAAAGAAGAATTTCTTTCCGCCGTGCGCTGAAGTCATCCATCGGTCGTGCAATGAAGCTCGGTGCAAAAGGTATCAAATGCCAGGCATCAGGCCGTCTCGGCGGAGCTGAAATTGCAAGAAGCGAAACTTATAAAGAGGGAACCATTCCCCTTCAGACAATCCGTGCCGACATCGACTACGGTTTTGCCGAAGCAAAAACAACATACGGACGCATCGGCGTTAAAGTATGGATTTATTCAGGCGAAGTTCTTCAGGTTTCTAACAACACAGAAAGAAAGAGACCGGAACGCCGCCGCAGAAACAACCGCAGGGAAGGAGGAGCTAAATAATGTTATTACCGAAGCGTGTTAAACGCCGTAAAGTCCAGCGCGGCCGCCTGAAAGGCACTGCACACAAGGGCAACAAAGTAACTTACGGTGATTACGGTCTTGTAGCTCTTGAACCCGCGTGGATCACATCAAGACAGATTGAAGCAGCCCGTATCGCAATGACCCGTTACATCAAGCGTGGCGGTCAGGTTTGGATCAAGATTTTCCCGGATAAGCCGATCACTCAGAAGCCGGCTGAAACCCGAATGGGTTCCGGTAAAGGTTCACCCGAATATTGGGTAGCCGTTGTTAAACCGGGCAGAGTTATGTTTGAAATTGCAGGCGTTGACGAATCCCTCGCCCGTGAGGCTATGCGTCTTGCAGCAAACAAGCTCCCGATCAAATGCAAATTCGTAACCAAGGCTGAGCAGGAAAAGGAAGGTGAACAGTAATGAAAGCAAGTGAAATCAGAAAACTGTCCGCCGAAGAGATGGACGCTAAGCTTGCAGAGCTGAAAAAGGAACTTTTCAATCTCCGCTTCCAGCAGGCTGTTAATCAGCTTGATAACCCGATGAGAATCAGTGCCGTTAAAAAGGATATTGCAAGAATCAAAACTGTTCAGCGCGATATCGAGCTTCACGGCGCAAATTCTTGAATGAAAGGGAGGCTGAATAATTATGGAAAGAAACCTTCGTAAAACATTAGTTGGTATCGTCAGCAGCAACAAAATGGAAAAAACCGCTGTTGTAACCATCAAAGATAAGGTCAGACATCCGCTTTATAAGAAAATCGTTAACCGCACCATCAAGGTTAAGGCGCACGATGAAAACAATGAATGCGGTGTCGGCGACCGTGTCCTTATTATGGAAACCCGCCCTCTTTCAAAGGACAAAAGATGGCGCGTTGTCAAAATTATTGAAAAAGCCAAATAATTGGTGCAGCTAAAGGAGGCTAATTACAATGATCCAGCAGCAAACTTTACTTAAGGTTGCCGATAACACCGGAGCAAAGGAACTTATGTGCATCCGTGTTCTGGGCGGCACCGGAAGAAAATATGCTAACATCGGCGATGTCATTGTTGCTTCTGTTAAGAAGGCAGCACCGGGTGGCGTCGTTAAAAAAGGTGACGTTGTGAAGGCAGTTGTTGTAAGAACTGCAACAGGCGTTCGCCGTGATGACGGAACATACATTCGCTTCGATGAGAATGCAGCCGTTATCATCAAGGAAGATAAAAATCCCAGAGGTACCCGTATCTTTGGGCCGGTAGCAAGAGAGCTTCGTGACAAGGATTATATGAAAATTCTGTCCCTCGCTCCGGAAGTACTTTAAGGAGGTGTCACGATGAGTAAGGTTCATGTTAAAACAGGCGACCAGGTTGTTGTTATCAACGGCAAGGATCGTGGCGCAAGAGGCAAGGTGCTTCAGGTAAGCCCGTCAGAAGGCAAAGTTATCGTTGAAAAAATCAACATGGTTAAAAAACACGTTAAGCCCCGTCAGATGGGCGAACCCGGCGGAATTATCGACGCTGAAAGCGCACTTTACGCTTCCAAGGTTCAGCTTATCTGCCCGAAATGCGGCAGACCCACAAGAGTCGGTCACGTTTTTGTTGAATCAAAGGGCAAAACAAAGAAAATGCGCGTTTGCAAGCACAAAGACTGCGGCGCACAGTTTGAATAATAAGGGAGGAACATGACGATGGCAAGATTAAAAGATGCCTATGTTAATGAGGTTGCACCTGCATTAATGAAAAAGTTCGGCTATAAAAGTGTTATGCAAATCCCGAAGATTGACAAAGTTGTTGTCAATGTTGCATGCGGTGAAGCAAGCACAAACTCAAAGGTGCTCGACGCAATCGTTTCAGACCTTCGCCAGATCACCGGTCAGCAGCCTGTTCTGTGCAAGGCTAAAAAATCAGTTGCTAACTTCAAGCTTCGTGAAGGCATGGTAATCGGCGCAAAGGTAACCCTTCGCGGCGCAAAGATGTATGAATTCATCGACAGATTCTTCAATCTCGCTCTTCCGAGAGTTCGTGACTTCAGAGGAATCAACCCCAATGCTTTTGACGGCAGAGGCAACTATTCCGTAGGCGTTAAGGAACAGCTTATTTTCCCGGAAATCGACTACGATAAGATCGACAAAGTACGCGGTATGGATATCTGCTTCGTAACAACCGCTAAGACAGACGAAGAAGCAAGAGAGCTGCTCACTCTTATGGGTGCTCCGTTTGAAAAGTAAGAGGAGGAATATTTTATGGCAAAAAGTGCAATGAAAGAAAAACAAAAAAGACCCGCCAAGTATTCCACAAGGCAGTATAACAGATGCAAAATCTGCGGCAGACCTCACGCTTATCTTCGTAAATACGGAGTTTGCAGAATCTGCTTCAGAGAGCTTGCTCATGCGGGTCAGATCCCCGGCGTGAAGAAAGCAAGCTGGTAAGCAATTGCAATAAATTCAGGAGGTAAAGGAATCATGCAAGTAACAGACGCAATCGCTGATATGCTTACAAGAATTCGTAATGCAAGTTCAGCAAAACACGATTCAGTGAAAATTCCTGCATCCAACACGAAGAAGGCAATTGCTCAGATTCTTGTGGATGAAGGTTATATCAAGAGCTTTACCGTTGAAGAAGACGGAAAGCAGGGTATCATAACCGTAAACCTTAAATACGGTCCGAACAAATCACAGGTAATCACAGGTCTCAGAAGAGTTTCCAAGCCCGGTCTGAGAATTTATACAAGCTGTGAAGACATGCCCAAGGTTATGAAAGGTCTCGGCATTGCCATTCTTTCAACATCAAAGGGCATTATGACTGACAAGGACGCCCGCAAGGCTAACGTCGGCGGCGAAGTTCTTGCTTTCGTATGGTAAGGAGGTGCTGAAATGTCACGTATAGGTAGAATGCCGATTACTGTTCCGGCAAACGTTGAAGTTACGGTTGACGGCAGCACCGTAACAGCTAAGGGTCCGAAAGGCACTCTTACAAAAACATTCAACAAAAACATGTCAATCGTAAAGGACGGCAACACCGTTGTTGTCACAAGACCGAATGACAACAAAGAAAACAGATCACTCCACGGTCTTACCCGCACACTGATTGCAAACATGATTGAAGGCGTTGAAAAGGGCTATTCAAAGGAGCTTGAAATTAACGGTATCGGTTACCGTGCCGAAAAGAAGGGCAAGGATCTTGTTATGAAGATCGGCTATTCTCACGACGTAATCGTTCCGGAAATTGAAGGCATCACAATTGATGTTCCCGCTCCGAACAAAATCGTCATCAACGGCGCCGACAAACAGATGGTTGGTCAGTTTGCAGCAGAAGTTCGCGAAAAGCGTCCGCCGGAACCCTATAAGGGCAAGGGCATCAAGTATGCAAGCGAACATATCCGCCGCAAAGAAGGTAAAGCCGGTAAGGGCAAATAATGGTAAAGGAGTGAAATTAACATGGTCAGCAAACAAGACAGCAATAAAGCAAGACAGAAGAGACACACAAGAGTCCGTTCAAAAATCAGCGGTACTGCTTCTTGTCCCCGTCTTAGCGTATACCGTTCACTCAACCATATCTACGCACAGTTAATCGATGATGTTAAGGGTGTTACACTCGCCAGCGCTTCTTCAACAGAGAAGAGCTTCGAGAACGGTGGAAACATTGAAGCAGCAAAGCAGGTAGGCGAGCTGCTCGGTAAGCGTGCCGCTGAAAAAGGCATTGAAGAATGCGTTTTTGACAGAGGCGGTTATATTTATCACGGTCGTGTTCAGGCACTTGCAGACGGCGCACGTGCTGCCGGCCTGAAGTTCTAAGAGGAGGAAATTGATTATGACAAAGATTGATGCATCAGCTTATGAACTTACAGAACGTGTTGTGGCAATCAACCGTGTTTCAAAAACCGTTAAGGGCGGCCGTATTATGAAATTCTCGGCTCTCGTGGTTGTCGGTGATGGCAACGGCACAGTTGGTTTCGGCCTCGGAAAATCGGGCGAAGTTCCCGACGCAATCCGCAAGGCAATTGAGGACGCAAAGAAGAACCTGATTCATGTTGCTCTCAAAGGCACAACAATTCCTCATGAAATCATCGGTAAGTTCGGCGCAGGCGTTGTTCTTCTCAAGCCTGCCGCACCCGGTA
>JBJFHW010000141.1:0-16370 GCA_051893965.1 Acutalibacteraceae bacterium | reverse complement strand
GATTCCGAATATGCTTGTTGAAAAGATAAGTACAAGAAAATAGAACACAAGGAAATTAACTGCTAAGCCGCAGAAAATCTCATAAAAGTTTTTGTTTGAAAAATCCGACAAAAAAGAAATAAAATATCCTGAAATGCCCTCTGATATGAAATCAGAATTCAAAACAAATATCAACGCGCCGCTGATGATTCCCGATAAAAGCGAGGCGAAAGAAATTATCAGGTTTGGCGACAGTTTTATTTTGCCTTTGCCATGGTTTTTAAACAGCTCACGTTTGTTGATTACCGCTTCAATTTTCAATTTTATCTGCCCTTTCGTTTATTTTTTACTTTCATTTTTGTGTTTACCGAAACAACTCCCCCAAGCATTGAACAGATAATAAGAACAAAAGCAGAAATTATCAAAGTCGCATCTGCTTTAAATCTGTTTGTTGCAAGAGAAATCAAAAGAATAACAATATTTACGGGTAAACAATACAAAAGCCCTGTCAGCAAACCGTTTTCATGTATTTTATATCCGGAATAATAGCCGCTGATAAACGAAATCAAAGCAAAGGACAAAACCGCAATGTAAAAATAAGCCCGCCTTTCTGCCGAAGAATAATATGTAATGAATGAAACCAAAATCAGAACCAATAAAGACAATAAAGCTTGCAAGGAAAGTGTCTTAAAAAATACACTTTTCTTGATATTATTGGAACTGTTTTGATTCCCGCTTTTTTTAGACATAAAAATCCTCCTCATATCCAATCACATAGTTTGTACTATGTTAAAAGAATATGAGGAGTTCATTTTATTTATTCATCAATCAGTCTTCTTTAGACTTCTTTGATTTCTTTTCCTTTTTTTCAGCCTTTGCTTTTTCGGCAGCTTCTTTTGCAGCCGCTCTTTCTGTAGCAAGTCTTTCGTTTGCGGTGTTGTTGGTCTGAATTGCCCATTTTGTAATCTGCATCTTATTTCTGTCTGCGCCGGTTTCGATAATGAGATGATTTTCTTTAACTGTTACAACACGGCCGCAAATTCCGCCGATTGTTGTGATTTCGTCGCCGACATCAACGGCATTACGCATTTCTTCTTCTTCTTTTTGTCTCTTCTTCTGAGGTCTGATCATTACAAAATACATAATTGCGAACATAGCAACCAGCATAATAATCATAGTCCAGGAACTGCCGCCCTGAGTGGTCGTTGAAGTTGTTGCGAGAATTAAATTCATTTGAATTCCTCCAGTAATCTAATCTATTTTCTGACAATGTTAACATTATAGCGGGAAATGTTGATAATTGCAAGTGATTTTTTGATATAAAGCAAATAAAAATTGAATAATTTGTTAAATTCTTGTGTCAAGTAAATCAACATATTGATTTTTAAATTCATCAAAGCTTTCGTTTTCAATTGCATCTCTGATTTTTTCCATAAGCGTGTTATAAAAATAAAGATTATGCATTACACAAAGGCGCATGGCAAGCATTTCTTTGCTTTTAAAAAGATGCCTGATATAAGCTTTGCTGAAATTTCGGCAAGTCGGACAATCACAGGTCGGATCAAGAGGTGTGTCATCTCTTTCATATTTGGCATTGTTGATGTTGATAATACCGTTCCAGGTAAAAAGATGACCGTGACGGGCATTTCGTGACGGCATCACACAGTCAAAAAGATCAATCCCCCTTGAAACGCCTTCAATGATGTTACCCGGTGTTCCGACGCCCATCAGATAACGCGGTTTTTCTTTCGGTGCAAACGGCTCAACAGCCGAAATGATCCGATACATATCCTCTTTCGGCTCCCCTACTGCAAGTCCGCCGATAGCATAACCGTCAAGGTCAAGTTCGGCAATTCTTTTCATGTTTTCAATTCTCAGATCATCAAAGGTACAGCCTTGATTGATTCCGAAAAGCATTTGATTTTTGTTGATTGTTTCAGGCAGAGAATTGAGTCTTGCCATTTCCGTTTTGCAGCGTTCTAACCAGCGTACCGTTCTTTCACACGATTGCTTTGCATAATCATATTTTGCAGGATTTTCAACACATTCATCAAAAGCCATTGCGATTGTTGAGCCAAGATTCGATTGAATCTGCATACTCTCTTCAGGACCCATGAAAATTCTTCTTCCGTCAACATGAGAGGCAAAAGTTACGCCCTCTTCTTTGATTTTTCTCAGTCCTGCAAGTGAAAAGACCTGAAATCCACCGCTGTCGGTCAGTATCGGCCGATCCCAGTTTGTGAATTTGTGCAGTCCTCCGAGTTCATTTATAAGTTTATCACCGGGTCTTACATGAAGATGATAAGTATTTGAAAGCATAACCTGACACTTAATTTCTTTTAAGTCGAGTGTAGAAAGTGCTCCTTTAATTGCACCGCAGGTTGCAACATTCATAAAAGCAGGCGTCTGCACATTTCCGTGAACGGTTTGCAGCTCTCCTCTTCGCGCCTTACCATTTGTTTTAATTAGTTTAAACATGAAACTATTATTGCGAAAACTCGCTCACCTTTCCGTTATATTATCGTAAAAAAGCCGCATCTCCGAACGAGAAAAACCGATATTTTTCTTCAACGGCGACTTTGTAAAAATTCATTGTATTCTCATAGCCGCAAAATGCGCTGACCAACATGATAAGTGTGCTTTCCGGTAAATGAAAATTCGTAATCAGACCGTCAATGCACTTAAATTCGTAACCGGGATAAATGAATATATCAGTCCAGCCTTCACTCTCTTCAATTTTACCTTTGAAAGTGCCGACGGATTCCAGCGTCCGGCAGCTTGTTGTGCCGACGGCAATTACCCTGCCGCCCTTTGCTTTGGTTTCATTGATAAGCTCAGCGGTTTCTTTCGGTAACCAATAATGTTCGGAATGCATATGATGTTGTGTAATATCATCCGTCTTGACCGGTCGGAATGTTCCGAGCCCGACATGAAGCGTTACATATCCTATTCTGATTCCTTTGGCCTTGATTTTTTCAAGCAGTTCATTTGTAAAATGAAGACCCGCTGTCGGAGCTGCTGCTGAACCGAGCTCTTTTGAATAAACCGTCTGATAACGCTCGCCGTCTTCAAGCTTTTCGGTTATATACGGCGGCAGCGGCATCTGACCGATCTGGTCAAGAATATTGAAAAAACTGCCGTCATATTCAAATTTTGCAAGAATATTTCCGCTTTCAAGCACTCGTTCAATTCTGCATTTAAGAAGCCCGTCTGAAAAACGAAACCATGAGCCGACTTTTGCTCTTTTTCCGGGTTTTGCAATCACTTCCCAAATGTCATCACCTTTGTTGTTGAGAAGCAAAAATTCAACATGAGCGTTTGTTTCTTCCTTAATACCGAAAATTCTTGCAGGCAAAACTCTTGTGTCATTGAGAATCAAACAGTCATCGGCATTCAGCTCATCAACAATATCATAAAAGTGTTTATGCTGTATTTCACCGCTTTTTCTGTCAACAATCATCAGTCTTGAATGATCACGCGGTTCAACGGGATGCTGGGCGATCAGTTCTTTGGGCAGTTCATAATAAAAATCTGATTTCTTCATAAAATTCTTGCGAAAAACGCATATCCGTCCTTTTTATAAAAATTTACTTCAAAAGTATTTGACTATTCACTTTATAAGTGATATTATATAAAACAGCGTGTATATTATAGTGCAAATTGCTGTATTTGGCAACACTTTAAGACAAAATTAAAGCTAAATTCAGCTTGTTTTATGATTAAGAGGTGTTAAAATGAAAAAGTTTAATGTAGGTATTATCGGTGCAACGGGAATGGTCGGTCAAAGATTTGCAACTCTTCTTGCCGATCACCCCTGGTTTGATGTTAAAGTTCTTGCAGCAAGTCCTCGTTCGGCAGGTCTGACCTATCAGGAGGCGGTTGAAAAAAAATGGGCAATGACAACACCGATTCCGGAAAAGCTTAAAAATATTGTTGTTAAAAATGCAACAGCTGATGTGGAAGAAATTGCTGCAAGTGTTGATTTTGTTTTTTGCGCAGTTGACATGAAAAAAGATGAAATCAAAGCACTTGAGGAAGCTTATGCGATTGCCGAATGTCCTGTTGTCTCAAATAACAGTGCACACCGTGCAACACCGGATGTTCCGATGGTAATTCCCGAACTGAATGCAGATCATATCAAAGTTATTGATGCGCAAAGAAAAAGACTCGGCACAAAAAGAGGATTCATTGCGGTTAAATCAAACTGTTCTCTTCAAAGCTATGTTCCCGCCATTTATCCGCTTGACAAAAAATTCGGCGTAAAGGAAGTTCTTGTCTGTACCTATCAGGCAATTTCAGGCGCGGGAAAAACATTTGAAACCTGGCCGGAAATGGTCGATAACGTCATTCCGTTCATCGGCGGCGAGGAAGAAAAATCCGAACAGGAACCACTTAAAATCTGGGGTTCGGTTGAAGGTGACAGAATTGTTAATGCAACCTCGCCCGCTTTCACGGCTCAGTGCATCAGAGTTCCCATTTCAGACGGTCACATGGGAGCCGTGTTTATGCGCTTCAAAGACGGTGTAAAACCCACAAAAGAAGAAATTATTGACACATGGACTTCCTTTTCCGGAAGAGCTCAGCAGCTGAATCTTCCGAGTGCACCGAAGCATTTTCTTAACTATTTTACCGAAGATAATATGCCGCAGACAAAGCTTCAGAGAAACCTTGAAAACGGTATGGCTGTCTCAATCGGCAGACTTCGTGAAGACACACAGTATGATTACAAATTCGTTTGTCTTTCTCACAACACATTAAGAGGTGCAGCCGGCGGTGCCGTTCTTCTTGCCGAGCTTCTTTGTGCTGAGGGATATATCGACTGATAAATTTTATAAATCAATCATAAGACGGAGGTTTTTTGATGACTCCCCTATTTATCGGAAGCGCCGTTGCCTTGGTAACGCCGTTTGATAGGGACGGAAAAATCAATAAAGAACGTTTTAAAGAACTGATTGAATTTCAAATTGCAAATGACACAGATGCTATTGTTGTTTGCGGAACCACAGGAGAAGGTTCAACCTTAACAACCGATGAAAGGCTGAGTCTTTTTGAAACGGCGTCACAGGCGGTTAATCACCGTGTACCCGTCATCTGCGGTACCGGCAGCAATAGCACTTCTTTTTCACTCAATTTTGCAAAAGAAGCCGAAAAACTTGATATTGACGCACACCTGATTGTTACCCCATATTATAACAAAACATCTCAATCCGGTCTTGTCAGTCACTATTACGAGCTTGCCGACAATCTGAAAAAACCGATAATTGTCTATAATGTGCCGACTCGAACCGGAATGAACATCAAACCGGAAACATATAAAAAGCTTTCTCAACATGAAAATATTGTCGCCGTCAAAGAAGCCGACTCAAACATTCCCAAGCTGATAAAATCTCTTGTTCTTTGTGAAAATAAGCTTAATTTTTATATCGGTAACGATGACCTGATTTCTGTTGCTGCTTCTTTAGGCTGTCTCGGAGTAATATCCGTTCTTGCCAATATCATGCCGAAATTTACGCATGAAATGACGCTCAAAGGCATTGAGGGCAACTGTACCGAATGTGCCAAAATGCAGAAAATTGCTATGAATCTGATTGAATGTCTTTTCATGGATGTCAGTCCGACGGTTATCAAAGAAGTTATGTGCCGATGCAAAATTGATGTCGGAAACTGCCGGCTGCCGCTTGGAAAAACAGATGAAAACGCAAATGATATTATTGATGCCGTTATTGCGGAATACAAAACATATATCAAAGAGGAAATGAAAAATTATAAAAGCATATATAATTCAATTTGACATAAAAAAACAGGTTTGATTCACTTCAAGCCTGTTTTTATTCGATTAGAATCCCAATGCACCGAAAAGTCCGTAAGACAAAGCCGACATGATTAAACCTGCAATCAGTACTCCGGCAGCAATAACCGGTAAAGAATGCTTGATGCGTATATCAAATAAGTCGGCGACAAGCGCTCCTGTCCAGGCTCCGGTTCCCGGAAGAGGAATTGCAACAAGCAGAAGCAGGCCCCATAGGCGGTATTTTTTAACTTTATCAGCTTTTCGTACAGAACGCATTTCAAGTTTTTCAATCAGTCCGTTAATTTTTTCATAGCGTTTTAAAAAGTTGAAGATTTTTCTGATAAATAAAAGAATAAACGGGATCGGAAGCATATTGCCGATATAACAAATTACGAAGGCTTTTGCAAACTCAATATTCAAAAGCTTCGCAGCAATCAAGCCCCCGCGCAGTTCCAGAATGGGCAAAAGAGATATTATAAACGCTATCAGTTCGGCAGACAACTTGCCGTTTAGCGAATTGACCAGATATTCCGCTATACTTTGAGACATATAAAACTCCTCTTAATGATTATTAATTGGTATCTCACATGTTATTTTCATCAAGAAATTGCTTTGCCTGAACAAGAATACGCTTGTCATTTTCATAGTTAAGCGTTTGCATTGCCTGCTCATATGAAAACCAATCGCACTCTTCAATTTCTTCAACCTGCATTTTATATTTCTTTTCTTCGGTGCAAGCAAGAAAAATTACAACGGATTTTTCAATTTTCCCCTGAATTGTATATTCCGAATTCTGACTGAAACCGGGAACAATGTGAATATGTATCCCAGTTTCTTCAAGAACTTCACGTATTGCAGTTTCCTCATTGGTTTCCCCCGCTTCAATATGTCCTTTCGGGAATCCCCAATGTGCACTTCTTTTGTTTCTGATTAAAAGATATTTTCTTTCATTGTTTTCATTTCTGAAAACAACCGCCCCACATGAGCTTTCATATAAACACTCGAGATTATAACCGTTTTTACTTTCGGCAAAATCGATTGCTTTTCTTATGTCATTATTAATAAAACGCATACTTTTTGGCGCAACAACCCATACGATGCCCTTGCCGGAATAACGTTTTACAGCCGCAATTACCCTGCCGTCAAAATTTCTGACAGGGTGATTGATACCCATAATATAAGCGCCCTGAATGATATTTTTCTGAGCTTTATTGCTTTCGATAATACCGTAATTGAGCTTATATTTATAGCCGAAACGTTTATTGAAAGAGTTCATCGGGGATGTTACGCGCACTTTGACGAATTTTCCAATCATCATGCTTCCCCTTTTTACGAGGCGCAGCGACACATCTGACCGTTACACGGCTGTCAACTGCGCAGAAATAGTTGTATATATTATAGCTGCAAACAGAGGAATTTTCAATACATTTTATAAAATTATTCAATAAAACATTTTTTATTTATAAATAGCGGTTTTTTTAAAAAATTGACGATTTAACTTGACTTATCTAACACGTTAATATATAATGATTAAGCGCTGATAAATGAATATATGCCGGTGTGATGGAATTGGCAGACGTGACGGACTCAAAATCCGTTGGTAGCGATACCGTGCGGGTTCAAGTCCCGCCACCGGCACCAGAATGCCTCGTTAAAAACGAGGCGTTTTTGTTATATAACAACTTTTAATTCTATATAAAACATGAAGGATATGTGATTACAATGATACTCGAAACCGAACGACTGATTCTTCGTCCATGGGAAGAAAGTGATGCGTGTGACCTTTTTGAATATGCAAAAGATCCGAGAGTCGGGCCGATCGCCGGTTGGCCGGTGCATAATAGTGTTGAAGACAGCAGAGAAATCATTAAAAATGTTTTATCCGTACCGGAAACATACGCTGTAATTCTAAAGGAAAACAACAAAGCAGTCGGGAGCATTGGGCTGATATTCAACCATTCTCACACAGATGTTAAGATAAGCAAAAATGAAGCCGAAATCGGATATTGGATCGGTGTCCCCTATTGGGGTCGCGGGCTGATTCCGGAAGCGGTAAGAGAAATAATTCGTCACAGCTTTGAAGATTTAAATCTCGACGGCTTGTGGTGCGGATATTACGATGGTAACATTCAATCAAAAAGAGTAATGGAAAAATGCGGATTCGTTTATCATCATACTGAAAAAGATAAGCCGTGTGAACTGATGGGTGATGTTCGCACATCGCATTTTACATATTTAAAAAAATCCGAGATTCACAGTTGAAGTGAGTCCCGGACTTTTTTGTGCTTTTTTTACAATCCCTTAAACTATTTACTTTTTAACAGTTACATTTTTTACTGCACTGAATGCTGAGCTTTGGTTGTAGGCGTTTACAGCCTGAACCTTTACATAAATCTTTTTACCGCCGGTAAGTTTTGTCATAGTATAGGATGTTCCGGAAACAGTGACCTTTGTCCACTTCTTTCCATCGGCCGATTTGTAAACAATGTACTTGCTTGCACCTGTTACCTTGCTCCATGAAACGGTGGCAGTTTTACTTTTTGTTGAAGTAAGCTTGATGGAAGGTGCAGCGGTAAGGGTGCCTGTTTTAATTACTGTACTTGCCTTACCTGCAAGTTTCTTTGTTGAGTCAAGAGCCGTTACTCTGAACTGATAATTTGCACCGGTTTTGAGTGATTTAACGGTTGCGGTATTCGTTGCCACGGTTGCAGCTGCTGTCCAGTTTTTACCGTCGGTTGATTGTTCAACCTTGTAATACTTTGCACCGGTAACCTTTGCCCAGGAAAGTGTTACTGAGGTTGTTGTAACCTTGTCGCATTTTAAATCGGTAACCTGTTTCGGCACAATTTTGAATGTGAGAACCTTTGTTCCCGAATAGGCATTCTTCATCGTTACCGTTGCAGTGTAAGTTCCAATCGCTTTCGGTGATTTCGAACTGTATTTAACCGTATAGTTTCCATCGCCGATTTCATCACCGTTCGCATCAAAAGCAAATACTTCAGGTTTATGAACCGATCCGTCGTACTCATAAGTTGTTGTAATCCACATCGTACCGGCTTTTACGATGGTATATTGCTCCTTAATGATTTCATTACAAACACAGCAATGACTGCCTTCTGTTTTTCCATCGGTTGTCATTGTTGCAGGAACAATCGGATCGATAACAACTTTATGATCTGAGAGCGGAACAACGATTGAAAGCTTTTTACCGCAATCTTTGCACTTATATTCCTTAAAACCTGTTGAAATGCAGGTTGGTTCAACAATGACGTTTGTGCATTTCCAGTTGTGACCGGTTGCCTTGATAACTTCGCTCCATGTTTCACCGCAAGTTGAACATTCATAGTATTTCATTCCATTATCCAGACAAGTCTTTTCTTCGGTTTTCTTCAGCACAGGATTGTGATAATGCTTCAATGTTGACGCAGTCAGATACGCGGGGTTACCGGCGCCGTTTTCATTGCTCACAACAGCTTTAAAGTAATACTTTTTGCCGTCGGACAACGATTCGATTTTCAAATTATCTTCTGTTGTTTTGCCAAGGCTCTTAAATTCTATATTGTCTTCGGAAATGAATATTTCAACGGGACACTGACTGCTGAATGCCGGTTTGTCCCATTTGAGTGTTAAGGAAGTCTGACCGTATTCCTTTACCTTTAGACTGATTTTTTCGGGAAGAATCCGGAATCTTATTTCGGTCGAACCGGTATAGTCACCGTAAAAACTGATTTTTGCAACGCCGTAGGTTGCATTCCTTTCCGTAACGGTTCCGATGACATATGCTTTGGGAATCTCTTTGCCGGCCGAGTCTGTTACAACGAGAGAATTTGCAACATCGTATGTGATGGAATCCCTGTAAAGTGTATCGCCGTTTTTGAATTTTATTTCTGCAATTTTGGGAATGGCTGTTTCCTTTTCCGCCGTACATAATGAACATCTTTCAATGATTTTTCCGTCCACTTCCATGCTTGCCGGTTCCGTAGCAATTTTATTGTAAATATGATTAATCTTTCCGATTGAATTCCACTTTACTTTTCCGCAGAAAATACACTTGTAGTCTGCCTGACCTTTGGCCGTGCAGGTCGGAGCGCAAATCAAGTCAAAATAACCGTCAACATACTTATGACCGTCTGTTTCACAATTGTGTTTTTTCAACAGTTCATATCGGACATTCATTTCGTCATAATCAGAATTATATTTGGTGGTATAAAGTGTAACTTTTCTTGATATGTTAAATTCTAATCCGTCAACACCGTACATACCGGGAAAATCAATGAAGTTTCGCAGACTGTCACGTTTATCGAAAGTTGTTTCAACAAACGCCACTTCTTCTTGAAGAATTATAGTTTTTAATCTGCTGCAACCTGAAAAAGCATAACGTCCGGCAGACGAAACGGAACTGCCAAATGAAACAGATAAAAATGATGAGCAATTTATAAATGCATACGGTTTTATGTTGACAACCGTTTTGAAATGGGGAAAGATAACCGGTTCGTCGTTTTCATAAATGCATTTTGCATAATACACAGGGTTTGCATATTCGTTTCCAAAGGTTACGGTTGCCCAGTGATTTATGTTTGCAGTATTTACCTTTCTGAGGTTCAGACAACCGAGGAATGCATCTTTCTGAATTTCTCTGATTTTCGGCAGATTCACTTGCGCAAGGCTTGAACAATGCGCAAAGGCGCTCGATTCAATTTTTGTAATATTTGAAAGATCAATATCTTTCAGACTGCGGCACTCTGAGAATGCTTTTGAGGTGATTGTGACAATACTTGACGGCAGTTCAACCTTTTCAAGAGCAGAACAGCCGCTGAAAAGCGAAGAAGTTACATAGGTTTTACCCTCTTCAAAAACCACTTCTTTGAGTTTTTTACAATCAGAATATACCGATGAATAATACCCGATTCCTTTATAAATTGTCACAGATGTAAAACCGCAGTTTTTGAATGCGTCAGCATCAATAGTTTTCACCGATTCCGGAATATTGATTTCATCAAGCGATTCGCAATCTTTGAATGTTCCGATTGAAATTCTTGTGATTGTTGACGGAAGAGTGACCTTTTTGAGCTGTTTGCAGCCGGAAAACAAGTAATTGATTGTGTTCGTATATCCTTCTTCATATTCAACTTCATGTATTGTTACACCCGAAAAGGAGCTTGAACCATATTTAACATCATTTTTTACAATAAATTTTTCAAAATTCAGGCTTTCACAACCGGAAAAGGCATACACGAAGAATGCTTTTATCTTTTCAAAGTTATTCACTTTATTAAGATTTTTACAATTTTTGAAAGCGTTCTCCATAATTGTTTCAATGCTGTCATCAAAAGTTACTTCGGTAAGGCTTGAACAATTCTCAAAAGCGCTATTACTGACCGAAGTTGTTGACAGCTCCACTTTTTTCGGAACCGTTGAATTCGCGAATGCGTTCGGTCCGACGGTTTTCAGATTCAAAAAATCAACCGGAGTTTTGACATTCGAACAATTCTCAAAAGCACTTTCTCCAACATATTCAAGCTTTTCGGGAATGTTGATTTCTTCAATTTTCGATTGGAAGAATGCCTTTCCTTCAATTTTTGTCAGAGTGGACGGAAGGCTGACCGTTGAAATGTTTGCGTAACCAAACATAAAGTTACCTATTGATGTTATCCCTTCTTCAACAACAAGGGAAAATTTGCCGGAAATTTTAATCTGACTGGGAAGTGAAAGTGTGTAATTGTCGGTTTTACCGGTTCCGGAAATTGTCAGAACGGCATTTTCCTCGTCGTAATGCCATGTGGCATTTTCTCCGCAGCTTCCGCTGCTTTCAGCAGCTGCAAAAGTTACAAGCAGAAGAGAAATTGCAAAAATAAGAATCGTATATAAGGATAATTTTTTCATTTGTTTCTCCTCCTTTTATTTAACCGTTACTGATTTTACGGCACTGTTTGCCGAATTCTTGGCGTATGCATTTACTGCAACCACACGGACATACAGCTTTTTGCCGCTTGTCAGCTTTGAAATGGTTACGGAAGTTTTTGTGGTGGTTGAATACTTTTCCCACTTTTTCCCGTCCTTGGACTTGTAAACGATGTATTTGGCGGCACCGGAAACCTTGCTCCAGCTTACAGTTGCCGTTTTTGCTTTTGTTGAAGTGAGTTTGATTGACGGTGCAGAAGTTAATGTCTGAGTTTTCAGCACTGAACTGTATGCACTTTTGCCGGTTAAACAGGTTGAAAGAATCTTATACTGATATTTTTTACCTGCAGAAAGTTTGCTGATTGTTGCACCGTTAGTTTTTACTGTTGAAACTTTGCTCCATTTTTTTCCGTCGGTAGACTGGTAAACTTCATAAGATAATGCACCGAAAACCGTGCTCCACGAAAGCTTTATTGATGTTGTTGAAACGGCCAGAACTTTAAGATTTTTCGGAGCAGATGTCAGAGCCTGCGTTTTGAAAACGGAACTGTAAGCGCCGTAACCGCTGCTTGCATATGCGCGAACCTTGTACTGATAGTTCTGACCTGATTTCAGACTGCTGATTTTTGCTGAATTTGTGCTGACGGTTGAAACCTTTTTCCAGGATTTACCGTCTGTGCTCTGGTAAACCATGTAACTTTGGGCACCTGTCACCTTTGACCAGGAAAGAGTGAGCTTATCGGTTGTGCATGAACTCAGTTTCAAACCTGTAACTTTTTTGGGAAGAATTCGGAAAACAAGATCAAATGAAACAGTGTTTGCTTTTTTTAATGTTACCTTTGCAACGGCAAGGCCGACAGACTTATTGTTCTGGTATGTAACAGTATAATCTTTATTTTCAACATAGCCGGCAGTTTCGCCGAAATCAACAGCCGGTTTCAGTTCCTGTCCGGTGTATTCAATTTTGTCATACTCAAGATTCGGCGTGATAAACTCAAGTTCCGTTGCTTCGGCATCCTCTGCATAAGGATAAATGGAAAGCTCATATAATGTTTCGGGAAAAAGATAATCAAATTCTGCCGAATTGGTTTTCACTCTCTTGCTTACGGTCGGAACATCTTCGCTGTAATTTGAAAGTGTAACAAGGTACTCACTCACACCGGGAATCGGATCCCATGTGATAATGCTTTTGACGCCGTCATAGCGAATATTAACATTTTGCACATATCCGGGAATGATTAAGAAATCAACTTCCTTTTCCCCTTTGTAATTGCCCTGAAGCGTGATGACGGCTTTTGCCGTTCCGACGTTTACATTGTTTTTGTAACGGACGGTGTAATCAACGCCCTCGGTAAGCTTGTAATTCTTGTCAAGCTCTAAAACAATTTCGGGTTCTTTTGCTTTTCCGTCGTATTCACATTCTGAAGAGTAGTTGTGATTCACACGAACATTTTTTATTGCAGGATATTCTTCAACCGTTTCACTTGCTCCACAAAGCGTGCAAGTTTTTCTTTTATAACCTGCGGTATTGAATCCGCCCTGACGAACTGTTATTTGATATGTATGTTCAGCAAGCGAATCTTCAATTTCCTCGGTGTCCGTTTCATCGCAATAATCACATTTTGCGGTTCGTGTTTCGTTATCAATACATGTTGCATCATGATTATTAATGTAATTGGTAAAGCTGTGTCCGCCGGGGTTCGGACAAACAGCCTCAGCATTTGCCGAAACGAACAACAGCGAAGAAAACAGTATGATCGTTAATGCCAAAAGGTTTAAGTATAAAATCTTTTTCATGGTCATTCTCCTATCGTTTTTCATGACTATAATAATAACATACGGTCTTTGCGCTTTCAACAAATATGCAAAAATGCACCGTTTTTCATACAAAAAAGCACATCTTCCGGTCTTTATAATTATTATTGCTTATGCTATAATAGACCCAACAAAACATGGAGAAAAACAATGAAAATACTGATTTGTGACGACGAAAAATCCATTGCCGACAACATCAAAGAACTGGTTTCAGAGCATTTAAAAAGCAAAAACATTGAAGCAGAATTTGACGTTTTTTACTCAACTGCTGAAATTGCAAAAAAAGAAACGCAGTACAACATGGCGTTCCTTGATGTTCAGATAGATGAACTTGACGGAACAGAAGTTGCAAAAATATTAAGAAAGAACAATCCTCATATCATACTCTTCATTATTACTGCCTTTGACCGTTACCTTGATTGCGCAATGGATCTTAACGTTTTCCGATTCATTACAAAACCGATTGAAAAAAGCAGACTGGAAAACAGCATTGACAAAGCCTTGAAGATGATTGACAACAGAACAATTGAAATATTACTGAAAAATTCAAAGGAAACTGTTGTTCTTTCAACCGAAGATATTATGTGCATTGAAATTGACGGCAGAAAAACAACCGTAATCAGTTCGCGCGGAATTTTTGAATCCTCTGAAAGCATCAGGGAATGGAGAAAAAAACTTACCGCAAACTTTTTTTATTCTCCTCACAACAGTTACATTATTAACTTGAAATTCGTTACCGGTTTTTCGAAAAATCAAATAAAAATTGCTGACAAATTTATTGTGCCGATTGCATACAGAAAGTACAATGACTTTAAAAATGTTTTCATAAACTTCATTACGGAAGGAGTTTAATTATGGAATATTTTTTTCTTTTGTTTGCGCTTTACATTGCAACATTTTTGATTTCAACCTTGTTTTTTAAACAGATTTTTGAACCAAAAAAATCCACAGCGGTGACAATTGCAATCGGTGCCGCCTTTTACTTAATCAGTTTTGGACAATTCTGCCTTTTTAACAATTTCATTTTAACTGCCGTTGTTTTTTTCGCAAGTAACTTTCTTTATCTCCTTTGCGCTTTCAATTGCGCTGTCAAAAAAAGCTTGCTGTATGCTCTGCTTACGGGTACTTTTGCCGTAATATCCTATGAAATTGTTGACATGTTAAGTTATATTCTCACTGATGAAAACTCAACGCAGGTTATGTTATATTTTTTGATTCTCGGCGCTTTGTTTGTTTTCCTTTATCTGATTTTGCTTCAGATTTCCGCTTATGCGCTGAAAAGAATTTTCAAAGTAAATGAAAACAACGTTCCGTTTTATTTTTTCATTTTTCCGATCAGTTCAACCGTAATCATTGCCATGTTGCTTGAACTGGTTCCGATGGTTCAGCTTTCCGGAAAACTTTACCTGCTTTTGATTGGTGCCGTAATTACTATAATTTTTTCGGTTATTCTTACTTATGTTTTCTTTGAAAAGTACAGTGAGAGAGAGCAACAGCTTTTGCTTATCAGTTCGCAGAAAAAGGAATCGGAACTGTCGCAAAAATATTATGAAGTTATTGATACTCAGAATGAAGTTCTGAAACAATTTGTGCATGACGAAAAAAATCATCTTCAGGCAATTGCAAACTTAGACAGCATGGAACAAGTGCAAAGCTATGTAAAAAAGCTTCACGGAAGCATTGAAAGTTTTTCATATTACGGAAAAACAGATAACAAACTTCTTGATATGATACTCGGCAAGTACAACATACTTTGCAACAACAAAAAAATTAATTTTACAATCAACATCAAAACTTCAAATTTCAGTTATCTTCAGGAAGACGATCTGACTTCTCTTTTCAGCAATATTCTTGACAATGCCGTTGAAGCTGCTGAATCGAGTTTTGAAAAACGTATTGAAATTTCAGCCAATAACATTAACGGTTTTGATGTCATTACCTGCTCAAATTCCTGCGATACTGCTCCGAACGAAAACCTTTCCAGCAGAAAAAAAGACCATCAGCTTCACGGAAACGGAATGAAAATCATTCAACGCATCAGCAAAAAGTATAACGGCGAAGTACAATGGAATTACAACGATGAGAACAAAGAATTTATTTTGAAAATTGTTTTTATAAAATAATCTGCAAAGAAATATCATCTTATATTGACAGCTTCACACCCTTTTATACACACGGGATTATCTGTGCTTCATTCACAGATAATCCCGTGACACTTAAATTCGTAAATGCATGTATGCGATAAATAAATCGGACATCATTTCCCTGTTTATCATATTAATTATTTAGCATTAAAAATAAAATCACCGTAAAGCTTGAATTACGGTGATTTTATAAGTATGAAATTATGACGCTATATCCTTGATTCCGTCAGCTTGCTTATTGAGCTTTTCCTGATATTTATTATAGACGTAAAGTCCGACAAGTCCCAGAATCGCCGTACCGATAAATACCAGAGCAGAAACCCAATATCTTTTTTGCTCAAGTGTTGAGCCGCATATTGTTGATGTAAGGATCGACGGTATTCTTGCAAAGGTAGTTATCAGCAGGAATTTCCATATATTGTAATCGGTAATACCGATAAGATAAGTGATAACATCTTTCGGTGTTCCGGGAATAAGATAAATAATCAGAAGCGTTACCGAAAGTTTTGATTTGTTTTGAAGAAAACGAAGTGAATTGATTTTTTCCTGTGAAACAAAAACATTCACTACTCTGACGCCGAAAGCTTTTGTCAGCCCAATGATTATGAATGAACCTATCAGTGTTCCGAGCGAGCAGAAAAACAAACCGCCGAAAGTCCCGTATGCATAACCCGAACCGATTTCAAGCGGTTCAGCCGGTATAAACTTGACAACTGTTTGCAGCGCTCTTATTGTGACAA
>JBJFHW010000140.1:0-3470 GCA_051893965.1 Acutalibacteraceae bacterium | reverse complement strand
GCAAAAGCCTGCCTTGATTATAACCCGGATATCATTGACATCAATATGGGCTGCCCTGCCCCGAAAATTGCCGGCAACGGCGGCGGCTCCGCACTGCTGAAAGATCCGAAGCTTGCAGAAGAAATTATCAAAGCGGTCGTAAATACAGTTGATATTCCCGTGACCGTTAAAATCAGAATCGGCTGGGATAAAGACAGCATTAATGCCGTTGAAATGGCAAAACGTGCAGAAAATGCCGGTGCCTCAGCTATAACCGTTCATGGAAGAACCAAAGAGCAGATGTATGCGCCGCCTGTTGATTTGGAAACAATTGCGCTTGTCAAAAGAAGCGTTTCCATTCCCGTTATCGCCAACGGCGACATCACAGACGGACTTTCTGCCGCAAAAATGCTTGAAGAAACAGGCTGTGATTTCTTGCTTGTGGGAAGAGGCGCACTCGGCCGGCCGTGGGTATTCAGTCAGATCAATGCCTATTTAAAGCATGAGGTCATTTTACCTGAACCGCCGATAAGCGAACGAATGCGCATTATGATTAAGCATATTGAGCGTCTTTGCGAATACAAAGGTGAACGCATCGGCATCAGAGAAGCAAGAAAGCACGCCGCATGGTATATCAAAGGCATAAACGGTGCGGCCGCCTACCGAAAGCAGGTCGGCGAACTTTCTTCTGTTGATCAGTTAAAAGAACTTGCTTTTAAAATTGTTTGTGAAAATTCATAAAAAGGAGATACAATGGATAAACAGGAAATCAAATGCCCGAAATGCGGCGAAGTTTTTGTTGTTGACGGTTCGGGTTACAGCGCAATTGTCAAACAAGTTCGTGACAGAGAGTTCGACAAAGAACTTGAAATGCGTGAAAATCAATTCAGAAGCGAAAAAGAAAACCTTGTTAAAATCACAAAAATGGAAAGCGAACAAGCCTATACGCAGACACTTTCTCAAAAAGACAATGAAATTGCCAAACTTAAAGCACAACTGAGTTACTTTGAGAAAGACAAGGAACTTGCCATAAGCAAAGCTGTTGCCGAAAAAGAAAAGGAAATTGCCCAAAGCAAAGAAAAAATCATCAGCCTTGAAGGCAAAATTGAAGCAGATGAAAAAGACAGCGTTTTAAAACAGCAGGCAATCAAAAACCAATATGAAGAAATGCTCAAAATGAAAGATGAAGAAATTGAGCATTACCGTGATTTTAAATCGAAGCTTTCAACCAAAATGGTCGGTGAAAGTCTTGAACGCCACTGTGAAAACGAGTTTAACAAGCTTCGCGCAACCGGTTTCCAAAATGCCTATTTTGAAAAAGACAATGACGCAAGAACCGGAAGTAAAGGCGATTATATCTACCGTGAAAGCGATGAACAGGGCACGCAGTTCATTTCAATTATGTTTGAGATGAAAAACGAAATGGACGAAACCGCAACCAAGAAAAAGAACGAGGATTTTCTCAAAGAGCTTGACAAGGACAGACGCGAAAAAAACTGCGAATATGCCGTTCTCGTTTCCCTGCTTGAACCTGACAACGATTTTTATAACAACGGAATTGTTGATATGTCGCACCGATATGAAAAAATGTATGTCATCAGGCCGCAGTTTTTCATTCCGATGATTACCTTGCTTCGCAATGCCGCAAAAAATTCGCTGGAATATCGCAAAGAGCTTGAAACAATCAAAAATCAGAACATTGATATTTCTCACTTTGAAGACGATATGAATGACTTTAAAGACAAGTTTTCAAGAAACTTCCGCCTTGCCAGCGAAAAATTTTCAAAAGCAATTGAAGAAATTGACAAAACAATTTCTCATCTTCAAAAGACAAAAGAAGCGTTGCTTTCTTCCGAAAACAATCTTCGTCTTGCAAACAACAAAGCGGAAGATCTGACGATTAAGCGTCTGACAAGAAACAATCCGACCATGTCTGCCATGTTTGATGAGCTTGAAAAAAATAAAAATAAACAAGAAAATTAAAGGAGGAAAACATTATGAATCTTGTTATTAAAATACTCAGTGCGGTGCTTTCACTGATTATCGGTCTGTGCTCTTCGGCGATACCGGAAAGAAAATGCGACCCGAAAATTACGGGCACTTTTGTTCAGTCATGGCTGAGTGAATACTGGGACGACGAGGACTGGGACAAACAAATCAAAGAAATGAAAGATGACGGTCTTGAATATCTTGTTTTGCAAAGCGTTGCCGAAAAAGAAAGCGGCAAGTGGACGGTTTATTATGACAGCGCAATTGATGAATTCCAAGATGCTGAATATGCAGGAAACGATATTATTGAAAAAGGACTTAAAGCCTGTCAGAAATACGGCATCAAGGTTTTTGTCGGTCTTGCTTTGCATGACAACTGGTGGCTTCAGGGTGGAAACACGCGTGAATATCAAAACATATGCTCACTCATGGCACAGATAATTGAAGAAATCCAAAAGAACTTCGGCGAAGAATACAACGATACTCTTTACGGTTGGTACTTTACGCCGGAAATCGGCAGTAACATTATCTGCACCTCGTCAATCAATCAGATTTCAAAAGGTATCAACACCGTTATTGGCAAAATCAACGAAGTCAGCCCCGAAAAGGTATTTATGTTAAGTCCGTTTATGTTTGAAAATTCAAATCTTTATTCGGCAACATCTGTTCTTCCGATGTGGATCAAATTTTTTGCAAAAACCAACTTCAGAGACGGCGATATATTCTGTCCGCAAGACAGCATCGGCGCCAACACGGACAAAATTGACAACGCTTACAAAATGTGGCAGATGTATGACAAAGCGGTCAGCACATGCGAAAAAGATATTAAGCTTTGGGCAAACTGCGAAAACTTTACTTTGGGCAAAAAAAGTCAGAAAGGCACAGGCATCTTCACAGGAGAAAACACGGACAGTGTTACCGCAACGCTCAACCGATTTGTTAAACAGCTTGACGCTGCATCACGCTATGCTGAAAACATCATTTCTTTCTCATATAATCACTATTACAGCCAATATCAGGCCAACCGTGTTTTCAAAGATACATACAACGATTATGTTAAAAACGGCTTTGTGCTTGAAAATCAGGCTCCGCAAGCAGTGTCCGACCTTAAAGTAACCGAGGACGGAGACAAAATGGTACTTTCATGGACAGCGGCAGAAGACAACATCGGAATTGCTTACTACAGAATTACCGTGAACGGCAAGTTTCTTGCAAGAATTGAGACCGAGACCGATGGAATCAGCACGGAATTTGTTGACACTGCTTCAAGACCGTTCAAAACGGTTTATACCGTAACTGCTTATGACGGTGCCGGTAATGCATCGGAAGCTGTAAGTGTAACATATAACGGATAATTTTATGAAACCATATTACCGGATAAAACAACAGCACCGCCTTTTTAGGTTGGTGCTGAACTTTTTTACTAATAACCGATAAGAACATTGTTAAATTATAGTTTATTGGTGAACGCTCCCTCAGTCACTTCGTGACAGCTCCCTCAA
>JBJFHW010000139.1:0-3489 GCA_051893965.1 Acutalibacteraceae bacterium | reverse complement strand
AGGCCGCTTACCGCACCAAGGTCCTTTTCGATACAAACCAGCTTTTGCAGCAGGCAAAGGATAAAAACGAAATTGTATCTTCAACTGCCAACCAGCTTATCAAACTGCTTGAAAGAGATATTATATTTTATCTTTGTGAAAACGGAAAACTCTCCGAGCCGCATATTTTTACGGTTTCGGACGAAGCGGCAGATGAGAGCATCACTTCGGAAAATGAAAAGGCTGTTGCGCAATGGGTACTGAAAAACAACAAACACGCCGGAGCAACCACCGAAACCCTTTCGGGTTCAAAATGTCTCTATCTTGCAGTCAGAATAAGCGACAGAGTATATGGCGTTGTCGGAATTTTTATCAACAATCAGCCGCTTGATTCTTTTGAAAACAGTATTCTTTTGTCCATTCTGGGCGAATGTGCTTTGTCGCTTGAAAACGAGAAGAATGCAAGAGAAAAAGAAGAAGCTGCAATCCTTGCCAAAAACGAACAGCTTCGCGCAAATCTTCTTCGTGCAATTTCCCATGATTTGCGTACGCCTTTAACTTCCATTTCCGGCAATGCAAGCAACCTTTTATCGAATGGCGAATCTTTTGATGCCGAAACAAAAAAGAAGCTGTATTCGGACATTTATGACGATTCCTTGTGGCTTATCAATCTTGTTGAAAATCTTCTTTCGGTAACAAGAATTGAAGAGGGCAGACTGAATCTGAACATGTCCGAAGATTTAATGGACGATGTGATTTCGGAGGCTCTGCATCATTTGAGCAGAGAAAGCGCCGAACATCATATTACGGTTGAAAACAAAGAAGAATATCTTCTTGCCAGAATGGATTCAAAGCTGATGGTACAGGTAATCATCAATATTGTGGATAATGCTGTTAAATATACGCCGAAAGGCTCAAACATACGGATAAAAACCTGGAAGCAGGGTAGCGAGGCGTTCGTTTCCGTTGCCGATGACGGAAACGGAATTCCCGATGACATGAAAGAACGCGTGTTTGATATGTTTTACAGCGGGGCAAACAAGGTTGCCGACAGCCGCCGAAGTCTTGGTCTCGGCTTGTCTCTTTGCAAATCCATTGTTAACGCACACGGCGGAAAAATTGAAGTTTCCGACAACAAGCCGCACGGTTCGGTTTTTACCATTACATTGCCTGCCGGGGAGGTAGAAATTCATGAATAAAGCATTGATACTGGTCGTTGAAGATGACAACTCCGTCAAAAACCTGATTTCCACAACACTCAAAGCACATGATTACCGCTATCTGACGGCACAAAACGGAGCAACGGCAATTCTGGAAGCATCTTCACATAATCCGGACATTGTTCTGCTTGATTTAGGACTTCCGGACATGGACGGTGTTGATGTAATCAAAAAAATCCGCACATGGTCGAATATGCCGATTCTTGTCATCAGTGCAAGAAGTGAGGACGCCGACAAAATTGAAGCGCTTGACACAGGCGCAGACGATTATCTGACAAAACCGTTTTCCGTTGAAGAGCTTCTGGCGCGTCTGAGAGTGACAACAAGAAGACTCAGCATGATGCAAAACGAAACCGGTGCCGAACTGTCGGTTTTCACAAACGGAAAGCTTCGCATTGATTATGCTGCCGGCTGTGCCTATCTTGACGGTGAAGAGCTTCATCTGACGCCGATTGAATATAAACTCTTATGCCTGCTTTCAAAAAATGTGGGCAAGGTTCTGACGCACACATTCATCACTCAAAGCATTTGGGGCAGCAGCTGGGAAAACGATATAGCGTCCTTGCGCGTATTTATGGCAACGCTGAGAAAAAAGCTTGAAAAAGATCCCGGTTCGCCGCAGTATATACAGACACATATCGGTGTCGGATACAGAATGATGAAAGTGGAATAACAGGTAAAGCATATTTTTTTAATCCGTTTGCCGGATAATTAATACTAAGAAGAAAAAGAATAAATAAAATAGCAAAAAACACTTTACAATTCTTTTTCTTTGTGCTATAATCTTCAAGCATTATGCCGATTTCACGGAATACGGACAAAATCTCCAAGTTGAGATATTTCACCGACCGTTTTCTGAGGGTCTGGCAGATGACAATTATAATGAGGTGAAAACAATGATCACAAAAGAAGAAAAAAGCAAAATCATCGCTGAGTATGCAACTCACGAAGGCGACACAGGTTCTCCGGAAGTTCAGATTGCCATTCTGACTTACAGAATCAACACACTTACCGAGCATCTGAAAGAGAACAAAAAAGACCACCATTCACGCCGCGGTCTTCTCAAGATGGTTGGTCACAGAAGAAACCTTCTTGCATATCTTCAGAAAAACGATATTGAAAGATACCGTTCAATCGTTGCAAGACTCGGTCTTCGTAAATAATTTTGCAAAACATCGGGCAGGCATGGTAATAAATCGTGTCTGCCCTTTGAACGGTTTTTAAGCATTTTGATTTTTACACGGGGCAATCAAACGGGTTAGCACTAAACCGAACGCTTGTTAAAACTTTCTTTTCGAATTGAAAAACGAACGCTCGGTTTATTGCTAAACCTGCCTCGTGTGGATATAATAAATTTTAAAGAGAGGTAAAAACTATGTTTGAGAATTTCAGAAAATTTGAAACCACACTTGCAGGCAGACCGCTTGTTGTTGAAACCGGCAAAATGGCCGGACTTGCCGGCGGCTCATGCTTGATTCGCTATGGCGAAACAGAAGTTCTTTGCACCGCAACAATGGCAGCAAAGCCCAGAGAGGGCGTTGACTTCTTCCCGCTTTCCGTTGATTTTGAAGAAAAGCTTTATTCAGTCGGCAAAATTCCCGGCTCATTCCAGAGAAGAGAGGGTAAGGCAAGCGAAAAAGCAACCCTTTGCTCAAGAGTAATCGACAGACCGATTCGTCCGCTTTTCCCGAAAGATATGCGTAACGATGTCGGCGTTGTTGCAACTGTTATGTCTGTTGATCAGGATTGTCTTCCCGAAATCACCGCAATGATCGGTGTTTCTGTTGCCATTTCCATTTCAGAAATTCCTTGGGACGGCCCGATCAGCGGCGTAAGCGTCGGATTGGTTGACGGAAAATTTGTCATTAACCCCACCGAGGAAGAAAGAGCAAAATCCGAAATGGCTGTCACCGTTGCTTCAACCGCAGATCTTGTTGCCATGATTGAAGCAGGCGCAAATGAAGTTGACAACGAAACCATGTTCGACGCCATTATGTTTGCTCACAAAGCAAATCAGGAAATTGTTGAATTTATAAAGGGTATTCAGAAAGAAATCGGCAAGGAAAAGATCCCGTTTGAATCCCAGGATCCCGCGCCCGAAATGTTTGAAGCCATCAAAGCTTTTGCAATTGACGATGTTAAGTTCGCTCTTGACACAGATGACAAGCTTGTTCGTGATGAAAGACTCAAACCCGTTTATGAAAAAGTTCACGAAAAATTCGATGAAGAATATCCCGAAGAAACCGAAAAAATTGACGATTGCCTTTATAAACTTCAGAAATTTGTTGTA
>JBJFHW010000138.1:0-3510 GCA_051893965.1 Acutalibacteraceae bacterium | reverse complement strand
TTTGAGAAAGGCGCAGACGGCGTTATCATGTGCGGCTGTCACCCCGGTGACTGCCATTACAGCACAGGCAACTATTATGCAAGAAGAAGAATGACCCTTTTGTTCAGTATGCTCGATTATCTCGGCATTGACAGAGCAAGAACAAGAGTTGAATGGGTATCCGCCGCCGAGGGTCAGAAGTTTTCGCTTGTTATGAACGATTTTGCGAAAACCATCACTGAGCTTGGCGAGAATGTGAAGTTGGGGGATTTGAGATGCAAAAAACAGCAGGATTAATGAAAAAAAGAGTTCTTGAGCTTCTTGCTGACGGCACTGTCACAAAAGTCCTCGGCTGGAAAGCGGGCGAATTCTTCTATGACGTTACACCCGCATTCTTTTCAAACGAAGAAGAACTTTCCGAGCTTATTTACACAAGCTTTTGCGGAGCTAACCTGAGCAAATATCTGATTGAAGAATGCAGAAACATGAAAGAGGGCAAAATTTGTGTTTTGCTTAAACCCTGTGACACTTACAGCTTTAATCAGCTTCTGACAGAGCACAGAATCGACAGGGATAAAATTTATGTCATCGGCATCGGTTGCAAAGGTATGCTTGACATTGAAAAAATCAAGGCTATGGGCGTCAAGGGAATCACAAAGGTTCTTGAAGACGGCGAAGACCTTGATATCAGAACCATTTACGGCGACAAAAAGTGCAAAAAGCAAGATGCACTGCTTGAAAAATGCCTTTGCTGCAAAGGCAAGGAACACAAGGTGTTCGATGAAGTCATCGACCCCGAACCCGAAACCGAACAGGAAAAAGCAGACCGCTTTGCAAAGGTAAAAGAGCTTGAAAACATGACAAGCGAAGAAAGATTCGCTTTCTGGAACGGCGAACTTTCCAAATGTATCCGCTGCAACGCCTGCAGAAACGTTTGCCCGGCATGCAGCTGCATGAAGTGCGTTTTTGATAATCCGGTTTCCGGTGCGGCAAGCAAAGCCAACACAGACACATTTGAAGAAAAAATGTTCCATATCATCAGAGCTTTCCATGTTGCGGGAAGATGCACAGACTGCGGTGAATGTTCAAGAGTTTGCCCGCAGGGAATTCCGCTTCATCTGCTCAACCGCAAGTTCATCAAGGATATTGACGAGCTTTACGGCGACTATCAGGCAGGCGAAGAAGCCGGTTCAAGAGCACCTCTTGTTAACTTCAGCTTTGACGATGCAGAACCTTCCATCATTAACGAGAGGGGGAACAGCTGATGTATTATATTGAAAAAGCAAAACTCAGCGAGCTTTTTGCAAAACTTTCAGAAACCTCTAGCGTTTATCTTCCCGTCAGAAAAAACGGTCAGGTAGACTTTGCAAAATGGGAGGACGGAACCGAATATTGCTCCGATGAGCTGAAAACGGTAAAAAGCGCAAAAGACCTTTTCTTCCCCCAAAGTGAAAATATTGTTTCTTTCACAAGAGAAAACACAAAAATCACGGTTGAGCCCAAAGAGCTTCCGAGCGAAAGAACCGTTCTTTTCGGTGTCAGAGCCTGCGATGCAAAAAGCTTTGATGTTCTCGACAAGGTGTTCATGAGCGAGCCTGCCGACAGCTTCTATACCGCAAGACGTAATAACGGTGTTGTGATCACAACTGCCTGCTCACAGCCGGAGGAAACCTGTTTCTGCAGCACTTTCGGCATTGATCCGGCAAATCCGGGCGCAGACGTTCAGACATGGTTCGTCGGCGAAAAGCTTTATTGGGAAGCTTTGAGCGAAAAGGGCAAACAGCTCACAGAAGAAATTTCTGCTCTGCTTTGTGACGCAGACGCTTCTGAGGTTGAAAGCGAAAAGGCAAACATTTCTGATATTATGAAAAAGCTTCCGCTTAGCGGACTTTCACTTGAAAAGTTCGGCCAAGGAAAAACAAAAGAACTTTTTGATGCTCCCGAATGGGAAAAACTCAGTCAGTCCTGCCTCGGCTGCGGAGCGTGCACTTTCGTTTGCCCGACCTGCCAATGCTATGATATTCGCGATTACGACACCGGCCACGGTGTGAAAAGATACCGCTGCTGGGACTCATGTATGTATAGCGATTTCACCATGTGTGCCCACGGAACAAACAGACCGACACAGCTTCAGCGTTTCAGACAAAGATTCATGCATAAGCTTGTTTATTTCCCGGACAACAACGGCGGTGAATTTTCATGCGTAGGCTGCGGCAGATGTGTCAGCCGTTGCCCGATCTCAATGAATATCGCAAAGGTAATTAAAGCATTCGGAGGTGACAATCAATGAGTTGTTCATGTTCATCAGGTGATAAGCTCGTTCCGATTCCAGCAGTTGTCACCGAAATAAGAACCGAAACGCCCGATGTCAAAACTTTCAGAGTGGTCGGACTTGACGGTACAAACTGCTTTGACCATAAGCCCGGTCAGTGCGCAATGCTCACGGTTCCCGGCGTTGGCGAAGCCATGTTCTCCATCACATCTTCACCCACAGAAACCGCCTATAAGGATTTCAGCATCAAAAAGTGCGGACTTCTCACGGAATATCTGCACAGCATGGAGCCGGGTCAGGAAATCGGCATCAGAGGACCTTTCGGCAGACCTTTCCCCGTTGACACGGAATTCAAAGGTCAGAATCTTCTTTTTATCGCCGGCGGTATCGGTCTTGCACCGCTTCATTCCGTCATCAATTACTGCCGTGCACACAGAGAAGATTACGGCACAATTGATATTCTTTACGGTTCAAGAAGTGCAGACGATCTTGTTGATTATGACGAAATTATCAATGTTTGGCAAAAAGAAGACGGCATCAATGTTTATCTGACAATCGACAGAGAGCAGGAGGGCTGGGACGGCCATGTCGGTTTTGTTCCCAACTATCTCAAAGAACTTGCTTTTGAGCCGAATAAAACCGCCATCATCTGCGGCCCACCGATTATGATCAAGTTTGTTTTGGCCGGTCTGATTGAAATGGGCTTTGACAAAACACAGGTTTATACAACGCTTGAACTGAAAATGAAATGCGGAATCGGTAAATGCGGAAGATGCAACATCGGAAGCAAATATGTCTGCAAAGACGGTCCTGTTTTCCGCTGTGATGAAATTGACGAATTACCGAACGAATATTAATGAAAAGGAGTGCTGAAAATGGAGCAGATGGTTAACATCTATATCATGGGTAAGAAATACTCTGTGCCCGCAAGTCTGACGATTATGACTGCCACCGAATATGCAGGCTATAAATATGTCAGAGGCTGCGGCTGCCGTAACGGTTTTTGCGGCGCCTGCGCAACAATATACAGAATCAAGGGTGAATTTGAGCTTCGCACAGGCCTTGCCTGTCAGACTCAGGTTCAGGAGGGAATGTATATTGCATCTCTTCCGTTCTTCCCGACCAAAAAGGCTGAATATGACATTGAAGAAGTAAAGCCCTCCGAACAGATCATGATGGAGCTTTACCCCGAAATTTACAGCTGTATCGGCTGCAACGCCTGCACAAAGGCCTGTCCGCAAAGTCTTCCCGTCATGCAG
>JBJFHW010000137.1:0-3511 GCA_051893965.1 Acutalibacteraceae bacterium | reverse complement strand
CATGCGAAGCTTTTCAGTTGCTGTTTTTGCATCGTTTACGGCAAAAATTTCAAGTCCGATCGAAGCGAATCCGTAAACGCTGTCTTTGTCTCCCATAACTGCAATTTTATACATAAAGCTCCCTCACTCTACGGCGTATCACTTCTTCGGAAAGTCCGCTTTCTTTTGCACCCAGAATAATACGCACGGTTTTGATTTCGTTTTGCTTGGCATAATAATAGGCACAAATCGGTTCAAATCCGAAAAAGACAAATTTTGCTTTTTTTGCTTTTTCAATGATTTTATCGTCACACCATTTTTCAAAAGCTGCCGTATCTTTTTCAATAAGAGCAGCACCCTCTGAAATCTCGCTGTTTTCAAAAAATTTCAAGACTTCCTTTTCGCCGTTTTCACAAAGAACAGCAAGACGGTTTGTTTCTTTTTCATCTTCAAGAAACAGCGCTTCTTTTGCAAATGATGCACTTTTCCCTGTTCTTGCACAGCGAACGGCAATTTTCAAGTTTGCGCAAAGACACATAAAGCGAACAATTTCTTTGACCATTTCACAGTCACTTTTTTCGGCTCTTTCTGTCATCAGCTTCAATGCGGCACTGTCAAGAATAATATCGGCACTTTGTCCGCTTTGCGTTGTGCATGCAGCATGATAAGCTGCTTTTGCAGTTTCAGAAAAGCTTTCGCCGAGCAAATCAAAATTATGACTGCTTACTGCTTTTTCAATTAAATCTGTGTCGAGTGAAGTCGGATAAGCAAAGTAATTTTTTACCTCTTTGTTTTCAAAAGAACATTTCAGTGCCGCTTTTATGTTATAAAAATCATTTTGCACCGTGAATACTTCAAGCATATTTTTATCCGGCACACTTTCGGTCAAAAGCAGCCAAAGATTTCGGTTTTGCGCATCTATCAGCGAAGAAACAGAGCTGTCAGCGCTTTCTTTTGGGTCAGACACCCAGCCTTTTGAGGCAAGAAAATCAATAGCCTTTTTATATGTTTCGCTGTTTATGAGAGTCTGAATATCGCTTTGATTCAGAAGCTGCCTTTCGTTCGCTCTTATTCGTGCAACTGCATAGGCATAATCGGTATCTTTCACTTTCATGACTAAACCTCCGATTATTCAAAAAGTGACGCACAAAGCATATCTTTAAGCTTATCCATATTTTCATCAAAAACGGCTTTCAAAGTACAGTTGATTTCAAAATCACCGTAATCAAGAATAAAACCGTTTTCGATTTCATGCGGCTCTTTTGAAATCTGAACAGCAGCTTTTTCATAAACTTCGCCGTTTATACGGTCCTGAAAATCATCAGGCAATCTTTCAAGATCACGGCTTGAAAGATACATCATACATTCGCCGGTTTCAACATTATTTACACACAGTTTATAGAGCAAATCGAAATATGCGCTGTCGCTGAGTTTTTCAATTTCTTCATAAGCGGCTGAAATGATGTCGTTTACAATTGCGTTTCTGACTTCAAGATATTTTGTTCTTGTTATTGTTTCTGCCGAGGATTTTGCAGCCGAAACAATTCTGTCAGCCTGATCTTTCGCTTTTTGCGTCACTTCGTCAGCCGCAAGAGACGACTGCTGTCTTGCACTTGAAATAATTTCCGATGCCTGTTGGTTTGCAGCGTCGATTATTGCATCACATTTTTGTGCCGATTCTTCGGCAATTTTGTTAATAATTTTTTCAAGTCCCGTCACAGTCTCATCTCCATTACTTAATAATTTTTGCAGTTAATCAGCCGACGCTGATAATCGTAAGAAGAGAGATAAGGAACGGAAGAACCGCATAAAATTCAACAAGGGAAGCCATTGTTACGGCACGACCGGACTGTTCGGGCTTTTTCGCGATAAGGCTTACGCCGGCTGCGGCAACTTTACCCTGATGAACGGCGGAAAAGTAGCCTGCAATTCCGATGGGCAGACAAGCTGCAAGATAAAGAAGTCCTTTCTGCCAGGAAAGTTCAACGGGTGATCCGCTGAGAACATTGGTCTGAATCAGAATGAAGATGGCAACAATAAAGCCATAAAGTCCCTGCGTACCGGGAAGAAGCTGCAAAATCAGCACCTTACCGAACATAGAAGGATCTTCCGAAAGAAGACCCGCTGAAGCCTGTCCGACAAGACCAACGCCTTTTGCGGAACCCATACCTGCGAAAATGACAGCGATTGCTGCTCCGAAAATTGCTAAAGCCAAACCTAAATTAACCATTGATTGTTTCCTCCTTGAGTTTAAAATATTTTGAATTTATCCTAAGCGGCGTAAAGGATCTGCCGCCTCCGTTATAAAATTTTGAAAAGAATTCAACATACTGAAGTCTGCTTGTGTGAACATAAGTTCCTATGAGGTTTATCGCAAGATTGATTGCATGACCTACAAGAAAAATTATGATAAAAATTATGATGTTATTAAACATCGCCGCGAGCAGATTTACAACCATTGCAATGACACTTGTGACAAGGTTCAGAGCAAGCAGTCTTGAATAAGAAAGAATGTCACTCATATAACCGGTTGTCGTATTATAAAGACCGTAAAGTCCGCCGCCGAGCTTTCCGAGAATATTTTTTGCGCTTCTGCCGGAAGTCAGAATTATAAGCACTGCGCCGACGAGAAGCAAAATATACCCGACTGTTTTAACTTTTTCCGAAACAGGTGCAATAAAATTCTTTCCGATGATTGCAAAGCCTGTGACAAAAACATAAACCGGGATAACGTCACAGAAAGCACCGATAAAATTATGATGTTTGCAAAGATTATAAAATCTGATTGCAAGACCGACAAATAGATGTATGATGCCAAACAGGAACGAAAACAGCAGAAGTTTCATACTGTCCTCTTTCGGGTCAAACCATATTACGAGGTTCGGTCCGTTTTCCATTCCAAAAAACTTTGTGCACAAGGTCGGAATCAGATCTCCGAACCAGCTTCCGAAAAGTGCCCCCCAGATGATGGTTGAGACACCGCACCATAAAACGAAATCAGCATTTTTTCTCATGTTGCCGATAACCTTAACTTTATACTTGGCAACAAGAGCAAAAATTACCATCAAGATTCCGTATCCGCCATCAGCAAGCATAAGTCCGAAAAGAGCGTAATAAAAAAACGACATAATCGGGTTCGGATCAACATCATCGTTGGATACCGGTGAATACATAGTACTGATACTTTCAACGCCTGCCGCAAAAGAATTGTTTTCAATCAGAACCGGCACATCATCGTTTTCGTAATCCGGCTCATAAAGTTCAAGCTGAGCAGTAAACCGGCGTTCAATTTCAAATTTCAGTTCTTCAGATTTTCTTTCAGGAACATAACCGACAAAATAAATTGTTTTATTTGTTGTGCAGCCGCATGAAATTGCTTCATATTTATCTTTCTGCGCCGTGCAATAATCACTTAAAAATCGGACATCGTTATATTGATCGGAATAGTCTCTGATTTCATCTTTAAGGTCACTGAGTTTCTTGTTGATTTCCTCAATTTCTTTTTCATATTGAGAAATCGCTGCTTTAGGAA
>JBJFHW010000136.1:0-16659 GCA_051893965.1 Acutalibacteraceae bacterium | reverse complement strand
GATGTAAAACGGTCCGTTATAAATCAGGTTGTCCGCCGAAAGCCCGTATCTGCCCTTTGTCAGTTCAAAAAATTCCTCATTGCACGGCAAACATGCGGGAAGCGTCAGCGCAGAAAGGAAATCGCTGTCCTTTCTTTCAAGCGTAATGACCAGCGTGTAATCCGAGCTTGCTTTTACACCGAGATTTTTGCTCGAGACAGAGCCGCTGTTGACCTTTTTTGCATTTTTGATATTCATAAGGCTTGAAGCATACGGACACAGCGTTTCCGGCTGCAAGGCGCGGCGAAGCGCAAAAACAAAATCGTGCGCCGTTACTCTTGTGTCAAAGCTTTCTGCCTTATCTTCACCGATGATTTTCTTTGCGGCACTTGTGACTTTCCACTGACCGTCCTGTCTCAGATCAAAGGTATAGACCAGTCCGTCATCGGAAACAGAATAGTTTTCTGCGGCGGCAGGCACAATTTCACCGTTTTCATCATAGCAGACAAGTCCCTCAAAGCAGTTGAGCACAATGTTTTTTGCGCCCTTATCGGAAACAATCTGCGGGTCAAGATATTCCGGCTCCGAATCAATGGGAGTGACAATTCTTTCATTTGCCCCGCCCGAGCCGCAGGCGGTAAAGCTCAACAGTACAAGCGCTGTGCAAAGAAACAGCGAGATTATTTTTTTTGTCATTTTTATTTCACCTTGAAATCTTAAAGAAGTTTATTTTCCGTAATATAAACAAAGCAATGTCTATTCTTGTTATAATGCTTTTGTTGTTTCTGAAAATCTGAAAGGAGCTGTTACTTATGGATAAAACAACACTCATTTTGTTAATCGGTTTTGCGTTCCTTTTTATTATAAACATTGTGCTTATCATTTTAGTTTCTAAATCGAATAAACAAAAAGATTATAGCGAGCTTTTGAAAAAGCAGGCGGAGCTTGAAGCAATGATTTCCAAAGCCAATGAAAAGCAAAGCGAATTTTTGCGTCAGGAACTCAGCCGAAGCCGAATGGAAAACGCGCACACACAAAGCGAACAGCGAAAAGAAATTTTCAATTCTCTTGCCTCAATGAGCGAAAAAATTGAAAAATCCGCCGCGCAGACCTATGATTTCAGCATGAAAGCGGTTTCGGCGATTTCTCAAAGTCTTGACAAAATCCAAAAAAGCAACAGCGAAAACTTAGAACAAATCAGAAACACCGTTGACGAAAAGCTTTCGCAAACACTGACAAAACGGCTTGATTCTTCGTTTCAGGCGGTCAGCGCTCAACTTGAAAATGTTTATAAATCTCTCGGTGAAATGAAAGCGCTTTCGGGCGGTGTTACACAGAACATTTCCGCACTCAACCGAATTTTAACCAATGTCAAAGCAAGAGGAACCTGGGCGGAGGTTCAGCTTGAAGGTCTGCTCGACCAGACCATACCGGGTATGTATGAGCGAAACTTCATGCCCGATCCGCTTTCAAGGCAGATTGTTGAATTTGCCGTTAAAATTCCAAACGGCGAAGATAAAGCTTCGGTGACTTATCTCCCGATTGATTCAAAATTTCCGACCGAGGACTATATCAGGCTTTGCGACGCAGCCGAAAGCGGAAACAGTGAGGGCGTTCTTGCAGCAAGAAAGGCGCTTGAAAGCCGTGTTCTTTCACAGGCAAAAGAGGTTTCAAAATATATCAAAGAGCCTGTCACAACGCCTTTTGCCATTATGTACCTTGCAACCGAGGGGCTTTACAGCGAAATTATCAGCTCAAAATCAGCAATTGCAGAGCGCTGCCAAAATGAATTCAACATCATGCTTGCAGGGCCGAGCACGATTACGGCACTTTTAAATTCCCTTTCGGTCGGCTTCAGAGCCGTTGCCATCAACGAAAAAGCAAAGGAAGTGCGCACCCTGCTTGCCGCGGCAAAGATGCAATATGAAAAATTCGGTCTGATGCTTGAAAAAGCAAAAAAGAAAATTGACGAAGCCGGAAAAAGCCTGGAAGATGCGCAAAGCAGAAATGCAATCATCAGAAAAAAGCTCAAAAGCGTTGAAGAAATCGACAGTGCCGAAGCGGAAAATCTTCTCGGATTGGAAGAAGATGCAAGCGAAGAATAAAATACAACAGCTAAAGAAAAACCGTGTTGGCTCAAAAATGAGAAACACGGTTTTTTATGTTTTTGCTTATTTTTCCGATGTTAATGACTGAATAAGGTTAACAATGGTTTCAATCCAAGTTTTAATAATCTTGATGATTTTTGCAAAAAAGCCTGCAAGTCCACCGGCACTTTCGGTTCCGGTATTTACTGTGTAATCCGGAGCAAAGCGAAGAACAAGCGGACAGCCGTTTGAAGCTGTTTTTTCAATCTGAACACTGTGTGCACCGTCTGTTAAATATTGCTCATCAATGCTGCAAACGCCGTTTTCATCGGGTGTGATAATGATGGTCTGGCCGTCGCCGTAACCCCAGATAAGCTGATAACCGGTAACGGGCATTTCTTTCACCACTGCGTTCCAGTCCTCATCATAGACAGTGTCCATGCTCGTGAATGAAATCAGACCGTCGGAAAGATTGCTTGTGTCTGCAACGGGATACTGCATACCAACGCCGTAGGGATCGCCGTAATAAACAACAATGCTGTCTTTATCCGATACCGTATAGGCAGATACGCCGACTTCCGGTTCAACATCATTCACTCTGAAAAGCCAGCCATCCCAGCCTTTGAAGGTCTTTTCTTTGTCGCCGTTGATTTCTGAAATATAAGGGCCGTACTGACTTTCAACGATTGTCACGGTCAAGGTGTCGTCGAGGCTGTCTGCTTTTTCAATAACATCTAACGCCGTTGCACCGCTTTGAACCTCAACATCATTATAATAGAAGCACTTGCTGATACCCTCAATTCTGAGCTTAACCGTAACCGTGCTGTCTGCCGCAAAGGCCGAAGCCGAAAGGCAGGCAAAAATCATCAGACAGGTAAGAAACACACTGATTGTTTTTTTGAATGTTTTTTTCATGTTCTTTGTTCCTTTCATAATAGACCTTATCCGGTCAAAATTTTTAAATTCGGATTTTGTTTTTAAACCGTAACAAAGCATATATGCCATTTATGTTCATGCGTTTTCTTTTATTGAACCTCCCTGTTTAAATTTAAACATAAAGGGAAACAGGCTCTGCCGGATTGAAAGCCAAAATCAAAATGAATTACCGACATCTTCCCCGCCGTCACAGGTATAGGCAAAAACGATTCTGTCACCGTTTTTAACCGTATAACTGCTTGATGAATAATCGGGAAAAACTCCGTTGACGCTAAAAAGCCAGCCGGACATGCTGCCGCAGTCTTTTTCATAAAGCTGATGGATTCCCTCAACATAATACGATTCATAGGCAGGCGTATAGGAATATTCAAGCTGAACGCCGCTTTTCTGACAGTATTGACATTGATCCGTGCAGACATTTTCTTTGCATGCCTTTTTCAGAAGATCAAAAGCGGTGTCGCCGTTTTCAAACGCAACGGGCACTTCTTTTAAGATATAGCCGCTTTGCGTAACAAAAGGCTGTTTGCCGTTTTTCAGCGTGGATAAATTGTTTTTTATCGTTCGGCAGTCGATAGTAAGAAAACAGACATTTTTGTTTTCGGCTTCTGTCTGTGATTCTTCCGCCGTGCTTTCATAAACGGATACTGTCTGAGCAGTTGTTTCCTGCACCGTGGTTGACGCTGTGGTCTGCGTTGTCTGAGAAACTGTTGTTTCGGTTGTTTGCAACACCGTTGTCTGCATCGGTGTTGTTTCGGCATACGAACTTGTTATTTCAGAAGCCGTTGTACTGTTTTGCGTATTACCTACCGAACAGGCAGTCAGAAGCAGCAGTGCCATAACAGATGAAATCAATTTTGAAAACTTTTTCATTTTTTATCCTTTCAGTCAAAAATACCGTATTTTATCCGAAGCCGTGAAAGCTTATCGTTCATCGGCTTATACAGCAAAAGTAAAACAATTTCGGTTGTCAGCGCATGAATCAGATTAAAAGGCACACCCGAAAGATAAACCGTCAGAATGCTTTTCGGTGTATATTCCGTCAGCATCATCAGCACACTGCAACTGTCAACCACAAAACCGTAAACCGCAAAGCAAAGCAGCGCGCCGACAATACTTACGGCAAAACGATTGGAAGCAAGGCGTTTTTTATAAAAAATCAGCGAGCAAATAAACGCCGTCAGTCCCATTCCGAGCATCTGAAACGGGGTGAACATACCCTGTCCGAAAATGAAATTTGAAACAAAAACCGAAAGCGCGCCCACAACAAAGCCGAGATTCGGACCGAAAGCAATTGCCGTGATAATCACCAAAGCGCACATCGGCTTGACCTGCGGAAGAAAAGCAAAAAGCGCGCGCGAAGCCACACACAGCGCCGTCATAACCGCAAGCACGGCAATTTCGCTTGTTTTAATTTTTCGGTTTTCAAAATATATAAAAAAGGGAATGATGGATAACATAATCAGAAGAACCGCGGAAATATAATAGTTGCCTGCCGAAAAAAGCCTTGAACAAACCAGAACGCAAACCGGCGCAAGCACCAAAAGAAACAGCGCGGAAATAATTTTTAAAGTCCGAGATTTTTTTTGCAAAGCTCAATCACCTGCCAGGTTGTCACTGCCAAAGGAAAAATATGTCTTGCCGTTTTGTGCGCAGCCGTTGTGTAAAAATAGTTTTCGCAAAAGAAGTCTCTTGCATTTTTGCAAGCGGCGCAGACACCGTCAAAAATAAGTGCACATTCATCGCAGTATTCGGCGCAAAACTCGGTGTCATGTGAAATCATCACAACCGTTGTGCCGCTTTTGCAAAGCTTTTTGATGATTTCGGCAAAGCTTTTTTTGAAAAGGTTATCCATACCCTTTGTCGGCTCATCAAGAAAAAGAATTTTCGGCTCTTTCAAAAGCACCATTGCCAGCGCCGCCCTTTGAATTTCGCCGCCGCTGACATCATAAGGATGACGGTCAAGAATGTGTTCAATTTCGCAAAGCGATGAAATTTCATAAAGCTTTTGCTGTTTTTGCTCTTTTGAAAGCTTTTGAAAAGACAAAACATTTTCCAGATCCTCTCGGACGGTCGGTCCTGCAAAAAGAAGCGGACATTTCTGCGGCAAAACGGCGGCAAGACCGTTATAAAGCTCTTCTCTTTTGATTTTTTCAATGTTTTTTCCGAAGAGCTTCACCCTGCCCCTTTTGCAAGGTAAAATTCCGCTCATGATGTTCATTGCCGTTGTTTTTCCGGCGGCGTTTTCACCCATAAGAGCAAAAAATGAGCCTTTTTTTATTTTGAGGTTCAAGCCTTTCAAAACATAACCGCTGTTTTCATAAGCAAACCGGACATCGCTCATTTTAACGGCGATTTCTTCTTTTTGCGTTTGTGTTTCAGTGATTTCTTCAGGCTTGATTTTTTTATTCTGAAAAAGTGCGCTTAACATTCTTCTGCCCTGCGAAACCGTCAGCGGTGCGTTACCGCTTAGATCAAGCTGACTGTGAATAATCATCGGTGACGGCAGAGAAAGGCGCAAAAATTCGTTTTCTGCAATCAGTTCTTTTCCGATTTTTTCGGGGCTGTCGTTAAAAACAACCTCACCCTCATCAAGAACAATCAGCCTGTCTGCATACGGCACCAGATTTTCAAGGCGATGTTCAGACAGGATAACGGTTACTGCATTTTCTTTGCAAAGCTTCAACAAAACGGAAAGCAGAGTTTCTGCCGCCGCGCTGTCAAGCTGTGACATCGGCTCATCAAGAATCAGTACTTTCGGGTGCATGGCAACAACCGAAGCCAGACACACAAGCTGTTTTTGTCCGCCCGAAAGGGTACTGATTTTTTTGTCCATGATATCCGACAAAGAAAAATACGAAGAAGTCTCTGCCACACTCAGCCGGATATCGGCACTGTCTTTACCTAAATTTTCAAGTCCGAAAGCAAGTTCAGACCTGACGGTGTTTGTCACCGCCTGATATTCCGTGTCCTGCAGAATAAAGCCGATTTCTTCGGCAGACTGCCTTTGCGAAAGCGCTTCAAGGCTTGTGCCGAAAAATTCAATTTCTCCGCTTTTTTCTCCGTTGGGAGCAAGCTGTGGCTTGAGAAGCCGCAAAAGCGTTGTTTTTCCGCTCCCGCTTTTTCCGCAAAGGACAACAAACTCACCGGGCAAAAATTCAAGGTTGATATTTTTCAGCATTTGCCCCGAATCCGGATAAGAAAAGCTTACATTTTTTATTTTGATTTTTTCCATAAGCTTTCCTCCCTGAAATCTATTATCATTCCCTCAAGGCAAAACACTGCAAAAATCAGACAGACAAAGCCGGCAAACAAATCCGGTTTTGAAATGTCGATGGCAGGGTTATAGACTGCCGAAAGTTTTTTATATGCGAAAGCAAAAACTACGATAAATGCTGCGCTGAGCGAAGTTAAAACACCGTCTCTTTTTGAAAAAATAAAGCGGTTAAACGATGTTCTGCCGTGAAGTCCGTAGCCTCTTGCCGCCATGGAATCTGAAGTGAAAGCCGCATTTTCCATGGCTCGGGTAATCAGAATGGAAAGGCTGCCCGAAGCATTTTTCAGCCTTTTGAAAAGCCTGCCGTTTTGGGCGTCAACACCGATGCCTTTTCTTGCCGTTTCAATTTCTCTGCCCTCATCGCGCAGAAGCGGAATAAACCGTAGCACCATGGAAAGAACCAGCGCTGTTCTCGGCGAAATTCTTCCAAACAGATAAATGAACTTCTCGCCTGTCAAAATCTCATTAAAGCAATCAAGCCAAAGCATGACGCTTGCCGCTTTCACCGCAAAAACAAGTCCGTAAACCACCGCTTCCAGCGTGAAATTGTTTCCGCTTTTCATCACAAAAAGCACGGTCACGCCGTAGTGACTGAAAAGACCGTTTATGCCGGTAATTAAAATCATCATCGGCAAAAGGAAAAGGAAGAAATATTTTGCCGCCTTTTTTCCCCGCAATTTTATGTCATATAAAAGAGCACACAAAAGGCTTGTCAAAAGAATAACCGGGTGTGAGCAAACAAGGCTGACCGTAAAAACAACCGCAAAGAATATAAATGATGGTATCGGATGAACATCTTTAAAGCCTGTCATGTTTTTTAGGCACAGCCGTGCCGCTTTCCTTTCTTTTATTTTCCGAGGAGCTTACGAAGAAACGCAAAAAAGTTATCAATAAAATTCGTAAGGATGTTCGTAGTTTTTGTTTTAACCGCAAAAATGTTGCCCGAGTCGTTTTTATAGTAAAGTGTACCGTCGCTTCCTGCCGCAATCGGGCTTATGCAGTATTGGCTCATATTGTCCGCCGGAGTATACAACTCGGTTTTCTTTGCGCTCTTCTGCCCTGCACTGTCTTCAAACATGGTAATTCCGCCCGGCTTTGCATTATATGTCAGATAGATATAAATTTTATCGCCGTAAGCTGTTGAAACAAGCGCCGCCGCTTGCGGATAACCGTTCATTTCGCTTTGATAAATCAGTTTCATATCCGAAGCGTTGATGACAAGAAATTTTCCGCTTTTTCCGCTTTGGCAGCCGACATAAATTCTGCCGTTATAAACGGTCGGTGACGCCGTGATACTGCCGGCGGCTTGATAGCTTTTGAGCGAAGAAAGCTTTCCGCTTGAAGAATCGGTTTTGAATTTATATACATAGCCTGCCTTGCTTGCAACATAAAACGCTTTTGTCTGACTGTCATAGCACGGCGTGCTTCTGATGTCGCCTTTGACAGAAAGCGTTGAAACAGCTTTTCCGGTGCTTTTGTTCAGACTTAAAATTTTTGAGTCGCCTGTATAGCCGCTTTTGCCGTCATCTTTACCCAAAACAACAAAGTTTTTCATAACCGCACAGCCTGCCATGTAAAAGCCGCCCTTGCTTTTATAAGTCCATTTCGCTTTTTTCGCTTCGGTTTCTTTTTTCGTATCTTCATCTTTCGCGCTCAGGCAGACATAATTGGCATAGTCCTCTTCCCCGTTCCAGAAACCCGTGTAAATATAGCCGCTGTCATAGGTAATCGGACAAAGAGACTGACCGCCGAGACTGTCTTTATAAACCCAAAGCGATTTCATGGTTTTATAATCGAAAGCCTGAATGGTTCCGTTATCAAGCTGCACGAAAATTTTGCCGTCGGCATAAGTCGGGCTGACGATGGCATAACCGATGCTGCCGAGCATTTTTACGCTTGCAATTTCTTTGCCCGTTCCCGCGTCTAATTTATAAATCTTAACGCCGGAAACAACAATCAGTGTGTCATCCACAACGATCGGCGGCGTGGGTGCATTTTTATAGCTGCTTCCAAAACTTTTTGAAAACCTGAGCATTGTTTTTCCCGTCGGCGTTTTTGCGCTTGTTATCGTTGTCTGAGGAACGCTTACAGCGCAAACTGGAAGCACGGCACAAAACACCGTGATTATCACAAGCAAAAGTGCAATTATTTTTTTCATTTTCTTCTTCCTTTCAAAATTCAAAGCATAAAAAAATGCCCTTAAAAAGGGCATAGCGAACCTGTAAAACCTGACTGCTTTTTATAAAACAATCATTTTCACTGCTTACTTTTCCACTTGCCCAAAAGTATTTTTACTGCATGAATTTTCTTCGGGCATTCCGACTGACGGCTCAACGGCCGATAACGGCAATGGCGGTTGCTGCGGATTTTCACCGCATTTCCCCGAAAGAAAACTTTTTATTGAAATTATTGTATCACTGACAATCGGTGTTGTCAAGGATTCTCAGACTGTTTAACAAAAAACCGATGCAATCCGGGTGTGCTCGATTGCATCGGCGGCTTTTTATCTGACCGTTTTATCACAGTGCTGTATTCAGTCGGATCAGATAAACACTGAATACAAACTTATTATAAACCAAAATGGTTTATATGTCAATACACCAATTTGGTTTATGCTATAATTTTAATTATAAAAATTTAAGTTTTGCCGCAAAATTGATTAAAAGGGGGAATCGGTATGATTTATGAGCGGATTCGCTCAATGAGAGAAGATAAAGACCTTCTTCAAAAGGACATTGCCAAATATCTCAACTGCTCACAAGTTGCCTATTCCCGCTATGAACTCGGTCAGCGTGATATTCCGACGGAAGTGCTCATTGCCCTTGCAAAATTTCACAACACAAGCACCGATTATATTTTAGGTTTGACGGACATCAGCACGCCTTATCCGAAAAAATAAAATGCAGACCTTGCAAAAAACGCAAAGTCTGCATAATTTTTTTGTTTTCTTATTCAGCTGTTTCTTCTTCGGCTGTTTCTTCTGCCGGAGCTTCTGCGGTTTCAGCTTCCTGTTCAGATGCTTCTTCAACCGGAGCTTCCTCTTCAGCCGCAACTTCTTCAGCGGCTTCTTCCTGCTCGTTTTCTTTTGCAAGATATTCCGAAGCTTCTTCGTCCGCTTTTTTCTTCTCTTCTTCAATAAGAGCACGGATTGAGAAGTTAACACGGTTTCTTTCAAGATCGATTTCAGAAATCTGAGCCTGAACAACCTGGTCAACGGAAAGAACAGACTGCGGCGTATCAATTCTGCGGTCTGCAATCTGAGAAATGTGGATCAGACCCTTTGTGCCGTCTTCTGTCATCACAGCGAATGCGCCGTAGGAAGCAAAGCCGGTGATCTTCACTTCAACAACGTCTCCAACCTTGTGATTAGCCTTGAAAATTTCCCAGGGATTGTCTTCCGCTCTCTTATAGCCGAGAGAAATCTTTTTCTTCTTTTCATCTTCGGTGAGAAGTTCAAGAATGGTTACTTTTACAACGTCGCCGACATTGACAACCTCCGACGGATGCTTGATTTTTGTCCATGCAAGCTGAGAAATATGTATCATACCCTCAACTCCGCCAAGATCAACAAAGGCACCGTAGTTTGTAAGTGCAGTAACCTTGCCTGTATATTCCTGACCGACTTCGGCCTGTGCCCAGAAAGCATCTGTCTTTGCCTTGCGTTCTGCATCGGCAACAACCTTGATGGAACCGATTACTCTTCTTCTCGGTTTTTCCTGAGCGTCAATAATCTTGAATTGAACATTCTGCTTAACAAGCTCTGCAACATCTGCGTTTCTCGGAAGACCTGTTAAAGATGCGGGAATGAACACACGAACGCCGAACGGATAAACAAGAACGCCGCCTTTTACTGCTTCGGCAACAGAAGCTTCAAGAATTTCATCGTTTTCTTTTGCAGCAACGATTTTTTCCCAGGCTGCGATTCTGTCGTAACGACGCTTTGAAAGCATAATCGTTCCTTCAACATCATTTGTCTTCATGATGATAAGGTTGAGCTTATCACCGATTTTGAGCTCTTGTGTATGATCGGCAGTAGGGTCATAGCTGTATTCCTCAGCGGGAATAAAGCCGGCGTATTTTCTGCCGATATCGACCTGTATTTCATTCGGTGCAATACCTACAACTTCGCCAACAACCTGAGGCTCAGTGCTCATAGAAGTTTCAAGATTTTCTTCCAGAGCCTCGGCAAAATTAAAGTTCTCAGAAGAAGTTTTTTCGTTTACAATTTCGGACATGGTAAAAAGTACCTCCTTTATAATACCTGCAGGTGTTGACGCACCCGCTGTTACCCCAATTAATTTGCAGGAAGCAAAATTAATCTTTTCAAGTTCCTGCGCCCGCTCAATGAGATAGGTCGGGCAGTTTTTTTCGCACACGGATTTCAGCTTAGCCGTGTTGGAGCTGAAGTGTCCGCCGATGACGATCATGGCATCGCAGCGCTTTGACATTTCGAGCGCTTCATTTTGGCGGTCACATGTAGCTCTACATATTGTATCAAAATAAATCGAATTTGTACATACTTTTTTAAAAATTTTTGAGCATTTTTTCCACTCTTCGAGAGAAAAAGTTGTCTGTGCGACAAATAATAATTCTTTGTTTGAATAATTCGGATTCTTTTCAAAAAAATCGGACAATTCTTCATGCGTTTTAAACACAAAGGATTCGCCCTTGCATCTGCTTCGAAATCCGCAAACCTCCGGATGGTTTTCGTCGCCGGCAATCATCACAACATTATTTTCATTTGAATGCTTTTCAACGATGCGGTGAATTTTCATAACATACGGACAGGTTGCATCGATATAAGACACGCCGAGTTGATTGAGCTTTTCGGTTGTTTGCCTTGTAACACCGTGGGCACGGATGACAACCATGTGTTCTTTATCCGCCTGCTCGGGCGTGTCAATAATTTTTACACCCTTGTTTGTTAAATCTTCAATCACCTGCGGGTTATGAATAATCGGGCCGAGCGTGCAGACTTTTTCACCTTTTTCAATTAATTCATATAGCATTTTAACGGCTCTGTCAACGCCGAAGCAAAAACCTGCCGTTTTTGCAAGTTCAATTTTCATTCTCGTTTTCCTTTTCGTCGGTTTTCCATAAAGAGCAAATGTTATCCATAATCATTTTTGCAGCATTTCTTATCTGCTTTGGATTATATTCATTTTCAAAACCGAGCTTGTCGTTTTTGATTATTTCACCGAAACGTATTACAACATCGGGGCGGAAAAACTCACCTTTGCTTCTGTGTATGCTGACGGGCAAAACATCTGCTTTTGTTTTTCTTGCAAGATAAGCCACACCGTTTTTTGCCTGTTGCGGTCTGAAGTCTTTTGAGCGCGTTCCCTCGGGAAAAATCCCGAGCACCCAGCCGTTATTGATTATTTTTTCGGCAAAAGACAACGCTCTTTTGTCGCTGATTCCGCGTTTTACCGGAAAGGCATTCATGCTTTTGATCAGCGAACCGAGAAACGGTTTTTCAAACAAATCACTTTTTGCCATAAAATGGCAGGTACGCGGACAAAAGGCAACCAGCATAACCGGGTCAAAAAAGCTCAGATGATTTGCCGCAAGAACAAAGCCGCCGTTTTCGGGAATATTTTCTTCTCCGACACAGGTTATATCAAAACCGATTCTGAGCAAAGCTTTTGCCGCTTTTTTCAGTGGGTTATAAATTCTGCTTTCAAACGGTTCGGAAAAATCGGATTTCATAAATCTTCACCAATTGTTTTTATTAAGCCAAACAAGATTGTTTGCACTCAATTATATGTTTTCCTTAATTGTGCGAATTATTAATTCAATCGACTGTTCAAGGTTAATATCACTTGTGTCGCACAAGATTGCGTCTTCTGCTTTTTTCAGCGGAGCAATTTCTCTGTGTGAATCCGCCCAATCGCGTTTGTTGATGTCGGAAAGAACATCTTCATATTTTACGTCCATTCCCTTTTCGCAAAGCTCCTTATAGCGTCTGTCTGCTCTTGCTTCCGGTGATGCCGTGAGGAAAATTTTAACCTGTGCATCGGGCAGAACAACCGTTCCGATGTCTCGTCCGTCCATGATGCAGTTATTTTCTCTTGCCATTTTCTTTTGCAAATCAAAAAGATAAGCGCGAACGGCGGGAACAGCCGAAACCTTTGACGCAGCAATGGAAGCTTCGGGCGTTCTGATTTGCTTTGAAACATCTTCGCCGCAAAGGAACATTTTCTGCTCGCCGTCGATAAATTTCAGTTCAACTTCGAGTTCATCGTTCAGCACGGATTCAATCTGCTTCGGGTCGTCAAGGTCTGCGCCGGCTCTCATTGCCGCAAGACCGACCGTTCTGTATAAGGCGCCTGTGTCGATATAAATATAACCGAGTTCGGCAGCAGCTTTTCTTGAAATTGTGCTTTTACCTGCACCGGCAGGTCCGTCAATTGCAACATTAATCATAATGATATCTCAATCCTTTCGGTAGCCTGAAAAATTTATCAGCAGTTTAAGCCTGCGAGTTTTCCTGTTGAAAAGGCAATCTGCAAATTGAAGCCGCCCGTATAAGCGTCAACATCAATGACTTCTCCGGCAAAATACAGGCCGTCGCAAAGCTTCGACTTCATTGTTTTCGGGTCAATTTCCTTAACATTAACACCGCCCGAAGTGATGATTGCTTCTTCAATCGGGCGAAAATCCATAACCGTTACTTTGAGGTCTTTGAGCAGATTAACAAGCTTGCTTCTCATCTGTTTTGTTACCTGATTGACTTTTGTTGAGGGTTTGATCCCCGTAAGTCTTACGATGACGGGAACAATTTTTTTCGGAAGCAGCTTATCGAGCGCATTGATAAAATTTCTGTTTGAATTTTCAAGAAAATCACGCTGAACACGCGCGTCAAGCTGTTCATAGCTCAAAGCCGGTTTTAAGTCAATGTGTATTTCATATTTTCTCGGTTTCATGTCTTTCATATGTGTGCTTGCGCTCAGAATAACAGGGCCGGACACACCGAAATGTGTGAAAATCATTTCGCCGAAATCGTGATAAACCTCTTTATATTTTTCGCTGTCAACAACCTTAATTGCAATATTGCGAAGCGACAAGCCCTGCAAATCCATGCAAAAGCCCTCGTGGCAAACAAGCGGAACAAGCGACGGCTTCGGCGAAACAATGCTGTGACCTGCCTGTTTTGCAAGTTCATATCCGTCTCCGGTTGAGCCCGTCAGCGGATAGGAAACGCCGCCGGTTGCAATGATAACGCTGTCGGCAAAAAGCTTCTGACCGTCTTCGGTTTCGGCGCCGACAACTTTTCCGCCGTCTGTTAAAAGCTTCACGGCTCTGCCTTTTATCAGCTTTGCGCCGCTTTCTTTTCTGAATTTTTCCAAAGCGTCCACAATATCAGACGCCTTGTCCGAAACGGGAAACACTCTGTCTCCTCTTTCGATTTTCAGTTCAACGCCCGAATTTTCAAAAAATTCCATGGTATCAAACGGCATAAAAGAAGAAAAAGCGCTGTGCAAAAAGCGTCCGTTGGTCGGAACGTTTTCAACAAGTTCATTGATCATGGTGCAATTGTTTGTAACGTTGCATCTGCCCTTGCCGGTAATCATAACCTTGCGTGCAGGTCTGTCGTTTCTTTCAAGCAAGGTTACGTCAACGCCTCTTTTTGCTGCAGTTCCGGCAGCCATAAGACCGGCCGCTCCTGCGCCGATTACAAGACAGGTTTTTGCCATAAATAAATCTCCCGATAACAACCGCCGAAATGCGGTTTCTGAATTCAAATCATTTTTATTATAACTGATTCAGCAATTAAATTCAAGAAAATTTCTCAATAAATCTTGAACGCTGTGTAAAAAATACGGTTGCAGGGCAACAAGCTTTTTTGTAAAAAAGCTTGGCAAAAAAACTTTACTCCTTGTGCACTCATTTTCCCTCGCGGCGAAATTGCAAAGAGTTCCGCTTTTTGCCCCGCGTGAGCAAGCGGGCGGTGCCCGCCAAAAAACTTTGCTCACTTTACAAAGACATAAGTATCATCGTCCGAAAACTCTTCATGATATTGATAGCCCAATCTGTTAAAACTTTTAATTCCCTGCGGTTGCTCAATTTTGTTTTCCGCCATAAAGCGCACCATTTCGCCGCGCGCCATTTTGCACTGTGTTCCGTTTTCCTTAATCTTTCCGCCGTCAAATATTCCGAAAATGCAGTTGATAAACTGCTGTGAATTTTCCAAATATCGGCTGATACACCTTGCATATTCTTCGGAAGCAAGATTGATAACCGTATCTTCGTTTTCAAAAAGGCTTTTTGCAAGTTTGTCGCCCCAAAAATCATAAAGCGTTTTTCCTTTTTCGGTTTCAAGCTTTGCCTGCATTTCAAGCCTGTACGGTACAACACCGTCAAACGGTCTGAGAATACCGTAAAATCCCGACAAAATGCGTAGATGATTTTTCACATATTCAAGCTCGTCATAAGTAAACAAATCGGGCGCCATATATCGGTATGCAATTCCGTCATATGACATCAATGCCGGCGTGAGGTTCTTTTTCAGATTCAGCCTTTCAAGATTTTCAAAATGAGGCTTTGCGATTCTGTCGCTGCAATTCCAAAGCTTTTTCAGCTCATCATAGCTTTTGGCTTTCATCACTTCAAGCAAATATTCGGCGCAATCCAAAAACTGCGGCATGTCATGCCATGCAAATGAATCAGTATCAATGCGCATTTTCTTCGCAGGTGCAATTATTATTTTCATATTTGCCGCTTAAAAGCTTTCTCCCTTTCATTTGTTATTCTTCAACACAAAAACAGCCGCAGTTAATCTGCGGCCGCTGTCACTTTTATGAAATTAATAAGCCTTGCCCCAATAAACCATATGCTTTGCAGGCTTGCCGCAGCAAACGCAAACATCTGAAAGCTGCTCTTGCTCAAAAGGTATGCAGCGTGAGCCGACACCTGTGAGCTCTTTTACCTTATCTTCACATTCTTCATCGCCACACCACATCGCTTTGACAAAACCGTCGCCCTTTTCTTCAAGAACCTTTTTGATTTCGTCAATACTTGTGCAGCTGTATGTTCTGTTTTCTCTGTTTTCAAGAGCATTTTTAAATAAACCGGTGCGAACTTCTTCAAGCTTTTCCTGAACGCTCTCGGCAAGATTTTCCAAAGAAGCAAAGGTCTTTTCTCTGTTGTGACGGGTGACAAGAACACACTGATTGTTTTCAATGTCACGCGGTCCGAGTTCAATTCTGACGGGAACACCTTTCATCTCATATTCGGAGAATTTCCAGCCGGGGCTGTTGTCGCTGTCGTCAAGCTTCACTCTGATTCCTGCTTTTTCAAGCTCTGCCTTGACCTCGTTCGCTTTTTCAAGCACACCTGCCTTATGCTGAGCAACCGGAACGATTACCGCCTGAATCGGTGCCACGGCAGGAGGAAGCACAAGACCGTTGTTGTCGCCGTGCGTCATGATGATTGCGCCGATCAGTCTTGTTGTAACACCCCATGAGGTCTGATGCGGATATTCAAGCTTGTTTTCCTTGCTCTGATACTGAATGCCGAATGCCTTGGCAAAGCCATCGCCGAAATAGTGCGAAGTGCCTGCCTGAAGTGCTTTTCCGTCGTGCATGAGCGCTTCAATCGCATAGGTTGAAACTGCGCCTGCAAATTTGTCGCTTTCGGTCTTTTTGCCCTTGACAACAGGCATTGCCAGATATTCTTCACAGAATTTTGCATAAACACCGAGCATTTTTTCGGTTTCTTCAATGGCTTCTTCGGCGGTTGCATGAATGGTGTGACCCTCCTGCCAAAGGAATTCTCTGCTTCGAAGGAACGGTCTTGTGGTCTTTTCCCAGCGCACAACGCTTACCCATTGGTTATAAAGCTTGGGCAAATCGCGGTGGGAATGAATGATGTTTGCATAATGTTCGCAAAAAAGCGTTTCCGAAGTCGGACGAACGCAAAGTCTTTCTTCAAGCTTTTCGTTTCCGCCGTGGGTTACCCAGGCAACTTCGGGCGCAAAGCCTTCAACATGATCCTTTTCCTTTTGCAAAAGGCTTTCGGGAATAAACATCGGCATGCAAACGTTTTCGTGACCGGTATCCTTGAACATTTTGTCAAGGATTTTTTGCATATTTTCCCATATCGCATAGCCGTACGGTCTGATTACCATGCAGCCTTTGACGCTGGTATATTCAATCAGCTCGGCTTTTTTAACAATATCCGTGTACCATTTGGCAAAATCTTCTTCCATTGAAGTGATGTCTTCAACCATTTTTTTCTGCTGTGCCATTGGATTTTTTCCTTTCTTTATATATACGGGCAGGAACGCACCTGCCCGCAAAATATTGATTATTTTGCAACAGATTTGATTATCGGTATTATTGTATTTATCATCTGCTCTGTCTTTACACTGATTGCGTTTAA
>JBJFHW010000135.1:0-3562 GCA_051893965.1 Acutalibacteraceae bacterium | reverse complement strand
AAATCAAAATCCGTATATGTTTGCAGTGAATGCGGCTATGAATCTCCGAAATGGTACGGAAAATGCCCCGGATGCGGTGAATGGTCAACCTTAACGGAAGAAGTACGCACAGCTTCAAACATGAAAGAAACGGCTGTAAAAACGACATCACACAGCATCAAAGCATATTCTCTTTCGGAAATCAAGCCTGATTTAGAAATCAGATATAAAACCGGAATGGGGGAGCTTGATCGCGTTTTGGGCGGCGGCATTGTTAAGGGATCGCTGGTTCTTATAAGCGGCGATCCGGGAATCGGAAAATCAACGATACTTTTACAGATTTGTCAGCAGCTTTCCGACAAGCTTAATATTTTATATGTTTCCGGCGAAGAATCCTATAATCAGATTAAGCTCAGAGCGGACAGGCTCGGAGTATATTCCAAACAATTATATATCTTATGTGAGACAGATGTTCAAGCGATCAGTGAACATATCATGTCAGCAAAACCCGATCTTGTTATTGTTGACTCAATTAAGACAATGAATTATACCGAGCTTTCGTCATCACCGGGAAGCGTTGCACAAGTCAGAGAATCAACCAGTCTCCTCATGCGTACTGCAAAAAGTCTTTCCATTCCGATTATAATTGTCGGTCATGTCAATAAAGACGGTAACATTGCCGGACCAAAGGTGCTTGAACATATTGTTGATGCCGTGCTTTATTTTGAGGGCGAAAGAAACCTTTCGTTCAGAATTTTAAGGGCTGTTAAAAACCGATTTGGTTCGACCAATGAATTGGCAGTTTTTGAAATGACTGACGCCGGACTTGAAGAGGTTGAAAATCCTTCGGAAATGCTCATTGCAGGCAGACCAAAGAACACACCGGGAACTTGTGTTGCCTGTGTTATGGAGGGTACAAGACCGCTTCTCGCCGAAGTTCAGGGACTTGTTACACCAACGGGCTTCGGCAATCCACGCAGAATGTCAAACGGATTTGATTATAACCGTATGGCTATGATTATTGCCGTTCTTGAAAAGCGGGGAGGGTACCGTTTCTCAAATATGGATACCTACATCAATATTGTCGGCGGTATGAAGCTTGATGAACCTGCGCTTGATTTGACAATTGCCATGGCGCTTGTTTCAAGCCTTAAAGATTATGCAATCAAAGATGATGTTCTCGCATTCGGTGAAATCGGTCTTGCAGGAGAAATCAGGGCAATTTCGCACTGTGAACAACGTATTAAGGAAGCGGCTAGATTAGGTTTTCGAAAATGCATTATTCCGACTCATAATTTGCGCTCAATACCGCAGAGTTTAAAAGATACAATTGAAATCATCGGTGCAAGAACAATAAGACAAGCCTTTGAAGCTTTAATAATCTGATTTAATATGATTAAATTTGTTAAAAGCCCAAATCTTCCCAAAAATAATATTAAAACTGTAATTTGCGGAACAAATGATGAAACAATCCTCAACTATACAAAATCTTTGGGTATAGAAATAATTCAGTCTGATTTAAACCTTAATGTTGATGAAAGAATAGCAGCGCATACAGATATAAGCGTTCATCATTTGAAAGATAATTGTATCATTTGCGACAATTCTCAACAAGAATTGATACAAAAGCTTCGCAATACAGGAATGAAAGTCATTATAAGTCAATACGAAAGATCTTCAGATAAAAAATATCCGTTTGACTGTGCTTTAAATTTTACAAGGATTTCTGACTGTTTAATCGGTAAACAAACTGTTATGTGTCAGGAGCTTAATCAATACGCAAAATCTCAACAGCTTAAATTGATTCATGTCAATCAAGGCTATTGCAAGTGTTCAACATCTGTAATTGATAAAGATGCTTTTATTACAGATGATATATCCATCTATAAAGCAGGAATTGCAAATGGATTTGATTGTCTGTATATAAGCAAAGGTTCGGTTCGTCTGAAGGAATTTGATTACGGATTTATCGGCGGCGCCTGCGTAAAGACAAGCAAAAATAATCTTTTGTTTTTCGGCGATATTACAAAACATGATGATTTTAATAAAATTGATGAATTCTTGAAGCGCAGAAACTGTTCATACGATTTTATCAAAGATTATCCGCTGACCGATATTGGCGGCATGATTCCGATAATTGAATTTTAATTAATTTATCTCTTCCCCGAACTATACAAAACATTTATTTTGTATAGTTAATGATGTAGAAACAAGTAACTTTAGCCTTTCAAAATTAGGAGAAAAAAACAATGAGTAACTATAACAAAGCTTTGCTTCCTGCGCGTGTAAATGAATATATAACTTATCTCAGTGCAATTAAAGACGATTCCGCTCTGACTGTTGAAGGATATGTAAGAGATCTACGGCTTTTCTTTGAATACATTTCAAAAGAAAAAGGCTTTTTACAATCTGACGATCCGGAAAACGATGAAAATAAAAGCAAAATTGATTTGTCTTTCATTGATGACAAAATTTTATCGCAAATAACACTGAATGATGTTCATTCATTTTTGGCTTATTGCAACACAGAAAGAAATAATTCTTCTGTTACCCGCGCAAGAAAAGCCTCGGCAATTCGCGGATTTTTCAATTATATATCCGATAAAATGGGATATATTCCCTCCAATCCCGTTTCGCAGCTTCAGGTTGCACCGCTGAAAAAAAAGCTTCCGAAATATCTGACGCTTGAACAAAGCAAAGAACTTCTTAAAAGCGTTGACGGTAAATACAAAGAAAGAGATTTTTGCATATTGACCTTGTTTCTCAATTGCGGTCTGCGCCTTGCCGAAATGGTTTCGCTTAATTTATCCGACTTTGATTTATATGAAAAAACGCTGCGTGTTACCGGTAAAGGCAACAAACAGCGTATGCTTTATCTGAACAAAGCCTGTGTTGATGCAATTTCAGATTATCTTAAAGTCAGACCGGTTGACGGACTGAAAGGCGATGACCGAAATGCTTTGTTTATCAGCAGACTGAACAAGCGTATGGGCCGCCAGGCGGTTCAGCTCATGGTTTACGGATATTTGAAAAAAATCGGACTTGACGGCAATCATTATTCCGTTCACAAGCTGCGTCACACTGCTGCAACATTAATGTATCAATACGGCGATGCCGACGTTCTTGTTATCAAAGATATGCTTGGCCATGAAAACCTCTCAACGACTGAAATCTATACGCATGTTGAAAATAAACAACTGAGAGAAGCCGTCAGGAATAATCCGCTAAGCCATGAGAATTCCGATGAAAATGAAGACGATGATTAAATACTTTGTTCAAAAAGCGGCGAAAACAATTTGATACATATTGTTTCAATCAGAACAGACAATGTCATAATTAACAAAATAAATCCCATTTTTTTTAAGAATAAGGCAGTGTTGAATTTATCACCACTCCCCTTTTGCGAAAGCTGTTTTATATTTTTTGAAGCTTCAATTCCGGTTTCAGTAATCAGCAGAACAGAAAACAGCATCAATATTTTTCCCGGGAAAACAATCAGCAGAAAATATTCAAACCCGTGAAGTTCATATGCCGAAAAAATATATGCCGTCAGACAACCCATTCCAAACGCTTTAAAAAAAGC
>JBJFHW010000134.1:0-3582 GCA_051893965.1 Acutalibacteraceae bacterium | reverse complement strand
CGTGCCGGAAGCAGCAGCTTCTGGATGAACTATAAAGGCGAAATGAGTGCCTGCGGTGTGATGACAAACGAAGTTTTTGACACCAAAAAGCTCGGCTTTGAGCGTGCATGGCAACTGGTTCGGGAAAGCACGGCAAAGGTCCGACTTCCGAAAGAATGCAGCAGTTGCCGTTACCGCCATTTTTGCAATGTGTGCGCCGCGGTATGCTTTTGCGAAACGGGAAGAACAGACCGAAAGAGCGAATATGTCTGTGAGCTTTCAAGGCTTACGGCTGAATTTTCAAAGCAAAGGGCAAAGGAACTTCTGAATGGAGATGAAAACGGTGAAAATTAAAAAAGATGTTGTGTTTCGTAGTGTTGCAGACGAAAATATGCTTATTCCGGTTGGTGAAACCGTCGGAGAATATAACGGAATTTTCACTTTGACCGAAGTCGGGGCGGAGATCTGGAAGCTGATTGAAAACGGTCTTGATGAAAATGAGATTGTCAAAGAAATTATAAAAGAATATGAAATCGATGAAGAAACAGCAAAAAAAGATGTTGAAGAATTTATTGACAGGCTGTGCAGTTTCGGAATCGTTGAAAGATAAGGCTTGCTTATAAAAAATTGGAATACGAAATAATTAAATAACTAAATTGCAAAAAGACTATTGACTTTTTTGCGTTTATGGCAGACAATATAGGGTATAAAAAGGGGGATTTTTTATGAAGAAAGCCAAAAGAATTTTAGCGGTTCTGCTTTGCCTGATAATGATATTTTCTGTTTCGGTAACAGCATTTGCCGCTGACGGAGAAACCCAAAGCAATTATTTTCACAAAACACTGATGAATTTGACTCAAAAGGTGGTTGATTGTGCCGTCGGTGCAATCTCTTCCTTTTACCCGACTCCGAAAGAATGGACAAATCCCGATACCGATACCGGCTTTATGGCAGGAACGGGGGAATTTCTTTCTGAGCCTGCGGAAAATGCGGCTTTCTGCCTCGGCTATGATTCAAGAAGTATTCTCACCGATGAAAGCAGTATTATCGGAAAAATGTATGTCGGCGGTTCTATCAGCCTGAAGAGCAAGTTTGCAACGTCAATTGTTGATGACCTCAAGGTTCGCACCGCTGCCGTTTCCGATTCAAGCGGACGCGGAATCAGCGTTTTTGTTGTGCTTGACGCCTACGGTCTTTCGCTTCCCGATGTGCGTGAAATCAGACAAAGCGTCAGCGAACTTTCGGCATCGAAAAATATCAACAGCATCACGGTTTCCGTGCTTCATCAGCACAGTGCGGTTGACACGCTCGGAATGAACGGCAATGTTTTTCAAATGGCACTCATTAATCCGGCAATGATCAGATCGGGTAAGGAAACCACAAACGGAAAAAATGCCGCATATATGGAAAATCTCAAGCTTCAGTGCAAGCAGAGCATTGAAAGCGCAGTCAGCAATATGACAAAGGGCAAGCTTTATTACGGCTGTGCTGACCAGATACCTTATCTGATTGATAAGCGCGCGCCGTTTGTCAGCGACAGTTCATTCAACCGTTTTCGCTTTGTGCCGAACGACGGTTCAAAGGAAACATGGCTTGTTTCAACCGAAATCCACTGCGTCGGAAACGGTGCAGCAGGAACCGAAATCACAGGCGATTATCCTTATTACGCCGAAAAAGAAATCAATGAAAGAGCCGATGCCAATGTGCTGTTCTTTATGGGTGCACAGCAAAGTACCTCCCAAAACCGCAATGAAAACACGGTTGAAAATTACAGTGAAGATATGACAAGGCTTGAAATGACCGAAGGCTTCGGAAAAAGCATCGGCAAAGCCGTTTGTGCAATTACCGAGGAAACAGAAGTGGCTGCGCTTCTTAACATCAGATATAAAAAGATTCTTTTGCCGATCAGCAACCAGATTCTGCTTCTTGCAGGAAAAGCGGGAATGTTTGACAGCCTTGTTGTTAAAAACAAAGACGGCGTTTTTGTCAGCACGGAGCTTGGCTATATTGAACTGGGAAATGACCTTGCTTTTGCCGTAATTCCCGGTGAGCTTGCACCCGAACTTGCTTACGGCGGCTGTTTGCAAAGCGATCAGTCCTGGTCGGGCGAAGACTGGAATTATCCGTCCATGCAGCAGATTGTGCATGAAAAAGCCGGCCAGAGAACGCTGAAAGTGATTGACCTTGCAAACGATCAGATCGGATACATTATTCCCGACAACAACTTTATGCCGATGCTGGCAGAAGAAAGCGACAGCCTTGAGCTTGTTTCGCTCGGAAAGAACACGGCTTCATGTCTGATGAATGAATTTGAAGCGCTTGTTGATGAAATAAAATAAAAAATCAAAGAAAACCTTTTGCAAATGTTTGAAACTGCAAAAGGTTTTTTATACGCTCAAACGACAAAATTTATCATCAAAAGCTGTTAAAATGGCTGTGTTTGGAGGTGAGGATATGTTTTGCAAACGCTGCGGCAGTATTTTGAGCATGACTTCCACGGACAGGCTTTGTCCCGTTTGCCGAAAAAAGGAAAAATATGCGCAGCCGACAGATGACGGATTTGATTATATTGAGCAGTTTTGCATAAAAGATCATGAAGTTAAACATAAACAGCAAACAGACAAAGCAAAAGTTATGGCGAACAATGCCGGCAGCTTTTGTGAATTTCAGGAATTTAACAGCTATGGAAAATGAAACAACGGGCTTTTGATACTTCGAAAGTCCGAAAAGTTAAAATAGATCAACCAAAGATTTGCCGCCTGAAAAGGCGGTTTTCTTTTTGCTTATGTCAGAAAAATCTGTGTGGATTGCCATAAATATCCCAAATCGTTCTTGACATGGTGATTTGACTGTGCTATACTTTAACACACTATCACGCTAATATGATACAATGATAATATATGAAACGGAGAAAAACTATGGATAAATTGCATTGCAAGGCTGTGGACAGCTTTTTTGAAGCCGTGTTGAGCCTTGAAACAACGGATGAATGTTATGCTTTTTTTGAAGATGTATGCACGGTGAAAGAGATTCTTGACATTTCACAAAGGCTTGAGGTTGCGTCTCTTTTGAAAAAGGGGTATAATTACGCGGCGGTAAGCGAAAAAACCGGTGCAAGCACGGCAACAATCAGCCGTGTCAACAAATGCCTTTCCTACGGTGCGGACGGCTATAAAATTGTTCTTGACAGAATCGGAAAAGAGGAAAACTAATGGATAACCTTTCATCACTTCTGAAAAATGAAGAAAGGGCGGTTTTTGCCCTGCGCTCGCTATACAGCAAACACGGCTATCTGCCTTATAAAATGAGCAAGTTTGAAGAATATGATCTTTATGTCAGAAACAAGGACTTTCTGGTTTCGGACAGTATCATTACTTTTAATGACAAAGACGGAAAACTGCTTGCCTTAAAGCCGGACGTTACCCTTTCAATTGTGAAAAACACCGACGATGACCCGCTTTGCAAGCAAAAGCTTTTTTATAATGAAAATGTTTACCGCGTTTCGGGCAGCACCCATTCCTATAAAGAAATCATGCAGACCGGTCTTGAATGTATCGGCGACATTGATTTATATGACATGACGGAGGTTTTGCTGCTTGCGCT
>JBJFHW010000133.1:0-3587 GCA_051893965.1 Acutalibacteraceae bacterium | reverse complement strand
GACTTCCACAAGCTACACAAACAACAAGCTTACGAGCGGCAAAACCTATTACTTTAAGGTTGTCGCCAACAAGAAAGTCGGCAGCACAACGATCAACTCCGCTTACTCGGCGGTTAAGAGCGTTAAGGTAAAATAAGTCGGTCGCAGGGCGACACCACTGCAAGTCGCTGGGCGACGCCACTGCAAAGTTTTCTGATCGTATGACAGTTTAAGTTCTATTATAAAAATCACACAGCAAAAAGCAGGGCAAACCTCCATGGCTGCCCTGCTTTTGCATTATAAAAAATTATGTTCTTCTGTCTAAAATGACAATTCCGCTTTCGCGCGCCTTGACCGCAAGCTCGGTTCTTGAACGAAAGCCTGTTTTTTCAAGCATTGTCTGAATATAATCTCTGACCGTATGCTTACTCATTCCGAGCCGCTCCCCGATTGCCGCGTTGGTGTCTCCGCTTGTCAGTTCGCGCAGAACCTCCAGTTCGCGCTCGGTTAAATCTGCACTGGTGGTCAGTCCGAAAGCAACAACCGGCGTGCTGTCCGGATAAACCGATTCCCCTGCCATGGTTCTGTCCATAAGCTCCAGAATCGGATTCATACTGACCTCTTTATACCAGAAGCTGTCCACTCCTGCCTGCTTTGCCCTCTTGATATAGGAAACCTCCGGCATTGAAGTTACGATAATAATTTTAATTTCGGGGTGCTTTTTCTTGATTCTCGCCGCCGCTTCCAGTCCGCTTGAATTCATTTCGGTGCATATATCCATCAGGATAAGATCAATTTCACCCTTTTGACAATAAATATCTGCCATATCGGCGTTTTTGATTGAATGAACAAGCTGATAGTGCGGACTGTTTTCAACAAAAGCTTCAAAAAGCTGTTTCGGCATCGCCTGATCCTCAACCACCATCACATGAACCAAAATTAAGCACCTCCCTGCTTTGGTATTTTCAACCTTAAAACAAACTGATTCTTACAGTCAATCTGCATGATTCCGCCTGCGCTTTCCACGCTTTTTCTCAGTGAGGAAAGCCCGCCGCCCTCTTTAATTTCTCCGTCCGGCGGATTGCCGTTGTTTGTATATTCAATGATATTATAATCTTTTTCGGACAAAATGCAAATTTCAAGCCTTGTTGCCTTGGCATGATGAACCGCATTGGTCAAGCTTTCGCGCGCGCCTGCCATAATAAAGCGCATTGTCCGGTTGTCCGCAGTCGGAACATCGCCCCTGACCGAAACCGAAATTCCCATAATTTTTGCCGCTTCATAAAGTTCATCAAGCGAATTGCTTTCCTGCGGCTGCTGCGCTTCGCCGCGCAAAAACGAAATATTGTTTTGCCAAAGCTGCAAAAGCTCCTCCCGGCTGACCGAACCGTCATCGTTTTCAACATATCTTCGGGCGGCAAGAAGCGCCTTGCCGAGGCTGTTGTGTATTCTGATTTTTGCGGCAAGAATCTCTTTTTCTCTTGTTATGTCCGCCATGTTTTCGCTGAAAAGCAACAGTCTCTTTTTTACGTTTTCAAGCTGTGCGTTATAATCCATCAGCTGTTTGCTCAGAGCATATTGCTCGGTAATGTCCCAGGCTGACAATTCAAATATTTTCTTTTTTCCGGAAATGATTTCTTTGCAAGAAAAGTTTCGCACCTGTCCGCTTTCAAGAATAATCATCGGCTCACTGCCCTTTTTAACAACGGTGCATTCCGGCGAAACATCACCCGAAACAAGCTTTTTCCAAAAATCGGAAGCATTGAGCAACGGCTCATTTGTAATATCCATACATAGCTTTTCCATGCAATGATTTGTCAGCATCGGTCTGCCGTTTTCATCAAAGCAGCAAAGCCCTGTCGGAAGCCTGTCTGCACCTTGCTTAATGGACATCGGTGTAATATTGCTGCGCCTGTAAAAATTTACTCTATATACAAAAAAGCAAACAGCAAAAAACTGAAGAAGCGCAAAAATCAACTGAACCGCAACCGGTATTTTGCAAATGTATTCACTGACTGCCGAAACCTTGCCGTCTGTGCGGAATGTAAAACCGTCCAGCAGAAGCGTCAGATTGATTCCGGAAAACAAAAGCAAAATAACATTTGCCAATGTTTCGCCCGGTTGCGTCTTATAAGTTTTGCAGGCAATGATACAATAAAGTTCAGCAAGAAGCATCAAAGTATAAAAAATCAGAAACAGCGACTGAAAAGGAATCGGTAAATCAAAAAATCCCATCATTTTTGTTCACCGCCTTTCGGAATAAAAAGGGTGATAAACACCGTTTCGTCCTCATTTTGAATGCTGATTGCTCCGCCGAGTACATTCAGGCGTTCAGAATATTCTTCGGGTTTCGGAAAATCAGTCAGACCGTCTGCGTTGAGTTTTACGGATAGTCCGCTTTCGTCTGCGCGAATATTCGTCATCATTGCAGACATTCCCGATGAAAGACCGGCTTCAACAAAAAATTCCCAAAGATCAAAAGCAAACAAAATATGCTGCGATGAAACCGAAAAATCACAATCAAGGCAAACAGAACTTGAAACATCGCAAAGCTTTAAATATTCGCCTTCCTCCTTGATGCTCAGATAAAGCTCCGTTGCGTCAATCAGTTCATTGCTGTCTGCAATTAAAGTCAGGTTGGCTCTGCGCTTGACATAACAGTTAAGCACACAGGCACGGCTTATGCTGTTTTGAAAATCTTCTTTGTTTTCAAGAAGCTGCGCAATTTCATCAAGCTGCGGCTTTAAAAGCACAGCGATGCTGTCATAAAGTCGGTTTTGTTCTTCAATTCTCAGTTTTTGCTCTTTGATTTCATTTTCCGCTCTTAACAAATCGCTTTCTTCCTTTAACCGTTCTCCGATTTCGGAAAGCTCTGCGTTGAGCTTGTTAACAGCTGAAAGGTCTTCAATCCAGAAAATTCTTCCTCCGCAAATGCTGTTTGACTGCAAAAGCGTGTTTTTTGAAATTAAAACCGGTTGGTTTTCTGCAAAAAGCATTTGCTCTTTTGTAAGCGTTAAATCATTTTTTGAATGATAAACTACATTTAAGTCATTATCGGCAATTTTAACAGCAAGATTTGTGTTTGAAAAATATTCACTGTAACCGGTATTACACGGAATCAAGCCGATTTGAATACAGCTTTCCCAAAGCGCCGCAAGAATGAAGCAATGCACTTCGGGAAGACGAAAAATACATCTGATTCCGATTGTATTTTCAACGGCAAGCCAAATAACGCATAACGTACCCACAGGCAGCCACACGAACGGAAGCCAGACGCGGTGCTTGATGCTTTCAACTTTGCATTTATGCCACAACTCAATGATGCTTGCCAGAAGCCAAAGATAAATCCAAGCCGTAACAATATAAAATAAAAAGCCGTATGAATAATCGTCGTTCCAGTTTTCAAAATTCTCATTGAATTTAAACGCAAGCTGATGAAAATCATTTGTCAAAATTCCCAGAACCAGCAATGCGGCGGCGGCAAAAACAACAATCCATGTTTGAGAAAGTTTTTTGCTTTCCGGCTTTCCAACGGCAAACGCAGCCACAAATGAAAGCAGCGGAGCAAAAATTTGCGGTATATAATAACAGTACCACAAAAAACGAGA
>JBJFHW010000132.1:0-3598 GCA_051893965.1 Acutalibacteraceae bacterium | reverse complement strand
ACCGAAGTTGTTGACATTCCTGCGATTGCACCGACAAGCTCGCAACCCGGTTATACTCATCAGAGTCATTGCTCAGTTTGCGGTGAAACGTTAGTTGAGCGCGAGCTTATCGACCATGGTGAATATGACATTCTTATTGATGATACTGCTGTTACTGCATATAAATTTGATGCCGCTACTGCTGAAAATGACGGTATGGATCTTGTTATTACTTTTACGCTGAAAAACAATGTTTGCATGAGCAGCATAGACAAAACAGTTATCTATAAGGTCGGAGAAGTAAAACTTTCAAAAACCAAATTTACTTATAACGGTAAGGTTCAGAAGCCTGCTGTTACCGTAAAAGACAGTACAGGAGAACCCTTGATTCTGAACAGAGATTATAAGGTTATTTATTCGGCTGATTCAAAATATTGCGGTGAATACAGCGTCAAGGTAGTTTATATCGGTAATTATGCGGGTAGCAAGACTCTTGGTTATGACATTGTTCACAATTGGAGTGAAGGGAAAACCACTAAATCTCCGACATGTACAAAAACAGGTGTTAAAACGTTTACCTGTGGATGCGGTGAATCTTACAACGAAACAATCGCAAAACTGGATCACAGTTACAGTAAATCATATACTGTTGACAAAAAAGCAACATGTTCAGCAGAAGGCTCAAAGAGCAAGCACTGTACCAGAAGCGGTTGTCCTGCAAAAACAGATGTATCGACCATCGCTAAACTTGCACATACATACGATAACAATTGTGATAAGACTTGTAATGTATGTAAAGCAACAAGAAATATATCACACTCATACAAAATCGTAACCACCAAAGCAACTCTTTCAAAGAACGGTAAGGTTGAATATAAATGTTCTGTTTGCAGCTATGTTTCAAAGACAACAACCGTTTACTATCCCAAGACAATTAAACTTTCAGCAACATCTTACACTTACAACGGCAAGGTAAAATCACCTACAGTAACCGTTAAAGACAGTAAGGGTAATGCACTAAAGAAGGATACCGATTATACCGTATCTTATGCAAGTGGCAGAAAGAATACCGGTAAGTATTCAGTAATTGTTACCTTTAATGGTAAGTATAGCGGTAATAAAGTACTTTACTTTAATATTCTTCCTTCAAAGACAAGCAAGATTACTACCACTTGCGGTACAACCTCGATCAAAGCAAGTTGGAACAAAGTAACAGGTGCAAGCGGCTACAAGGTTGAGCTTCTTAATTCAAAGGGTAAGATCGTAAAGACAGTTACTACAACAAAGGCGGCATACACCTTCGAAAAACTTTCAAAGGTAACAACCTACAAAATCAGGGTTACAGCATATAAGACAATTGACAGTAAGAAGTTTTATTCAACCGTTTCAACCACAATCACAACCTCAACTGCTCCTGCAAAGGCGACTCTTTCAAAGGTAACGGCAGGGTCAAAGAGTGCAACGCCTTCTTGGAAGAAAGTAAGCGGCGCATCAGGCTATGAGGTAATGTATTCAACCTCAAGTAAGTTCAGCAGTTCAAAAACTGCAACTGTAAGCAAAGGCTCAAGCACAAAAATCACAATCAAAAAGCTTACAATGGGTAAAAAGTATTACTTCAAGGTGCGTGCTTATAAAAAGGTCGGAAGCAAAACGGTTTATGGCTCATTCTCATCAGTGAAAAGCATAAAAGTTAAATAATTAACAAATGGGCTCCCGTTGAATTCAGGGAGCCCATTCATCATAATTTAGCGGATTTTAACGGATTTTTTTGTCTAAAAAAAGAACAAGAAAAATCCCCGAAACGCCGATGAAATAAGGCATTTCGAGGAGTTTCACATGGTCCGAGTGGCGGGACTTGAACCCACGGCCTCTTGACCCCCAGTCGTAATTAAAACCGCCAAAACCCCTTATTTTATAAGCTTTTTAGAAAAGTTGACATGCATTTTGACATGCATCATGTATGATATTATACCACAAACAATTATAAAAAACAACAGCCGGAGAAGCACAAACTTCCCCCGGCTGAATTCTTATAATAATCAAATTTCGCTTTCGTCTGCCCCGCCCGGCACATCATAGCTCAGTGCCCTTTCGCTGTCGGAAACCCCTTTGGTTGTCGGGTCAACAAGCACACCGATAGTCGTAAGCGCCGAAATGATCGCCGTGACAGCGTTCACAAGCGTGTCTTCGGAAATGGTCGGCACAACATCGAACAGACCGAGCACGGTATAAACAAGCGCAATCACCGCCGGAATGACCGTAAGCCAGAACACGGGATTTTTCAAACGAACTTTCCAGTTAATTTTCATTATGTATCACCCCTTTCATATTAAAGTTCTAAAGTGGGAACATTGTAATCTTTGCAGATTTTATGTTCAAGTACACAACCTCTGTTATCTTCCCAGTGTTTGGCAAATACAGCGGCATCAGCCTCTGTTAATACAGATATGCTTTTAGCAAAGCATTCAAGAGCATTTCCTCGAAAATCCGGAAAAAAATTTCCGAGAATTTCCGCATCTTCACCAAAAATCTGTTTGACTTTTTCAATGATAATTTTGCGTTCAGCTCTTATCTCTTGTTCTGACTTACCTCTCATTGGCTGTGAAATAAATATTTTTTTCATATGGTTCACCCCCCTTAAAATTTACTTTTCCTGCTTCTCATCCGGAAGCGCAAGAAACTTTTTGTGTATCTCGTCCATGACGCCGTTTGCGCCTAAACCGTGATATTGTTTCCAACAATTTTCAAAGTTTTCTTTCGCATAAATCGGCGCATAGCCTTTTTTGCTGTAATGATTCCAGTCGTTAATCATCTGCGCCCTGAGAAGTGCCTGAACACCGCTTTTGACAGCGTCACTATCCTTTTTGGTCTGTTTCGTTATTCGGATAAGAAAACCGAAAGCAGCCGTAAGCAAGCCCGGCACACCCAGTAAGCAAAGCCATTGATAAACATTCATTCTTTAAACCCTTTCGCAATAATCGAGGCAAACCCAGCCGGACGGTGTCTGACCCCAGTTTCCGCTGACTTTTGATACAGTAAACGCCAAACCTTTTACGTAGCCGTTAGCCTTGTATCCGGCAAGTTTAAGTATCTTTTTCTGTGCGTCGGCTGTCAGTTGCGAATATGTCTTTTTCGCGTGTTTTGTCCCTGCGCCTGTTCTGACGTTAAGTACAGCGGCTTTCGTGACCTTGTAATTGCCTGCGGTGTATTTTGCAGTAGTTGCGTTCGCTGTCGGTGCTTTGTAGTTTTTCTCAAACCAAGCTTCCGGGTCTATGTATCCACCGCCGGAAAGCAGTTTCAATCCAAGGTGCAGATGTATTCCCGTTGCATATCCGGTTTTTCCTGTATAGCCAAGAACAGTGTCTTTTGTAACTTTCTGCCCTGCCTTGACCTTGTAACTGTCAAGATGATAATGCAGCATTTTAACGCCAAGTCGCGGATACTTCACCCACACATAAAGTGCATTGCCGTATGCTGTGTCTTTGCCTACTGAAACAACTTCACCGTCCTCAATCGCATACTGAGGAAGTTTCACACTGTAAGTTGCATAATCAACACCGTTGTGAAAACTTGAAGTTTCCCCTGCTGATGTTTTGATTACTTTTCTCGGACCATAAGG
>JBJFHW010000131.1:0-17102 GCA_051893965.1 Acutalibacteraceae bacterium | reverse complement strand
GAGACGCAGCAGAGATGTGCATCATCGAGCTTGTTTGATTCGGATAGTACAAATAAATTTCAGGGTTTGCAAGAAATTGCAGACCCTGTTTTCGTTAAAAAACATAAAAACTTTAATAAATAATAATACACACTTTTGGTTGATTTAAAGACAAAAATATAGTAAAATATAGATTAAGCTTAAATTGGCTTTTTGTGCGAAAGCATAAGAAAAGCCCAATTCAATGAAGCTTTAATTCATTTTATCGGAGGTGAGCCTGCGTGGATACTTCAGACAGTAAGCCTAAGGGGCCTAATTTAATCAAGACCGATGCGGGCTTGACCTATAACGTATAGCGAGCCATAAAAGGGTTCGTTTGTCTGTTTGCGTTTTTGTGAAGTCGGCACCGGTCGAAAGAAAGACGGTGTATTAAAAATGGAAGAAAATGAATTTGAGAGACTTCACGCTCTTATTGATTCAAACCAGCTCAAACAACTCAAGTCTGAGCTAATGGATATGGCTTATCCGGACATCGCCGAATTCATTATGAACATCGACGATGATAAAACAGCCGTAAAAGCGTTCCGCATTTTGCCGAAGGATATTTCGGCGGACGTTTTTGCTTATCTTGATGTGGAAAGTCAGCACACAATTGTCAGCCTTATTACCGATAAGGAAATTGAACGTCTTATGGACGATCTTTATGTTGATGACGCCGTTGACTTTCTTGAAGAAGTGCCTGCCAATGTTGTGCGCAGAGTGCTTGCCAACACAGACAGCGAAACAAGAGAAATTATCAACCGGTTTTTGAAATATCCCGAAAATTCAGCGGGTAGCCTGATGACCATTGAAATGGTTGAACTACACGATACGCTGACCGTCGGTGAAGCGATAAAAAGCATCAGACGAACCGGCGTTGACAAGGAAACCATCTATACCTGCTATGTTATTGACAAAAGCCGCCACTTGCTCGGTACCGTACCGCTTCGCAGGCTGATTCTCAATGATGAAGACACGCCGATTATTGAAATTATGTCTGATGATGACAGACTGATTTATGTTTCAACCCTTGACGACCAGGAAGAGGTTGCGGCAATCGCAAAAAAATATGACCTTTTGAGTATTCCCGTTGTGGATAAGGAAAACCGCCTTGTCGGAATTATCACAATCGACGATATCGTTGACATCATTGATGATGAGGCAACGGAAGACTTTGAAAAAATGGCTCTACTTCACCCGTCGGAAAACGAATATCTGAAAACAAATGTTTTCACTCTTGCTAAAAACAGAATCGTTTGGCTGTTGGTACTCATGGTTTCGGCAACATTCACCGGGCAGATCATCGAAAGCTTTGAAGCGAAGCTTGCAACAATTGCCGGGCTCACTGCCTGCATTCCCATGCTGATGGATACCGGCGGAAATGCCGGAAATCAGGTTTCAACTCTTATAATCCGCGGCCTTGCGCTTGGTGAAATCAAAATCAAAGATTATTTCAAAGTGCTGTGGAAAGAAATCCGCGTTTCGGTAATGGTCGGTGTTGTGCTTGCCGTTGTCAATTACGGCAGAATGTTGCTCATTCGTGCCGTTACCCACAGCGAAACAACGAACAGTGTGATTTTATGTGTTTGCATTTCCATTATCTGCGCCGTTATGGTGGCAAAAATAATCGGATGCACACTGCCGATTATTGCAAAAATGCTCAAGCTTGACCCGGCACTGATGGCGGGACCGATGATTACAACCATGGTCGATGCCATTTCGCTGCTTATTTATTTCTCAATTGCAAATCTCCTTATACCTGTGTAAAGCGTTCGGCTTTGCTTACTGTTAAAATCCGAGTAACCGCTGACGGTTTGGTTTTCAGCAAAAAATCGGCGGTTACTTAATTATTTTTAAATCGGGGGTTTTCCTATTGTTAAAAAGAATGATCTCGTTTACCAAAGGATACCGTATTATAACGATCCTTACGCCCATTTTAATCTTTTTTGATGCTTACATCGAAATCAAGCTTCCGTCCATCATGGGTAATATCGTTGACATGATTTACGCTCTTGAAGACGGCGGAGACCGACATGAACTTCATATTAAACTTCTTGAAATGCTGGGCTTTTGCTTGCTGACACTTGCAGTCGGTTATGTTGCCGCAAGATTCAGTGCGATTGCAAGCATGGGCTTCAGCGCAAACATGAGAAGTGCGCTGTTCAACAAGGTTCAGGATCTTTCGTTTGAAAACATTGATAAGCTCAAAATTTCGTCTCTCATAACAAGAATGACGAGTGATGTTTCCATGATTCAGACCATGTTCAGCAACATCATCACAACCTTTATTAAAGGACCGTATCTTCTTATCCTTGCTCTTGCAAAAGCAATCAGCATCAGTTCAATTCTTTCTCAGGTCTTTTATGTTGCGGTTCCTGCAATTTTGATTGTTCTTGTCATTATGGGCTTTATGCTTGTTCCGATGTTCAAAAAGATGCTGGAAGCAACCGATAAGTTCAATGCTTCAGTCAGAGGAAACATCAACGGAATCAGAGTGGTAAAAGCCTTTGTTCGTCAGGATTATGAAAAAGAAAAATTTGAAGATGCCAATGTTGGCCTTGCAAAAGCGAACATTCTGGCACAGAAAATGGTTCTTTTTATCACACCTGCGTTAACGTTCATCATTTACGGCTGTCTTATCATCACGCTTTACCGAGGCAGTAACCTGATCATCTTTAAACCCGAAAGCGGACTGACAACAGGCGAACTGACTGCATTTGTCAGTTATATTACGCAGGTTATTTCTTCGCTTATGACGGTGCTCATGGCCTTTGTCACAATGGTTATGGCAAGAGCATCGGTTAAGCGTATCGGTGAAATTTTTAACGCCGAACCGACTGTTAAAGATGACAATGCCGATGAAAATCTTGTTCCGGAAGACGGAAGCATTGAATTTAAAAATGTTTCTTTCAAATATAACCCCGAAGTGGAAAAGAAAATTCTTGATGATGTTTCGTTCAAAATCAATTCGGGCGAAACAATCGGTATTATCGGTGCAACGGGAAGTGCAAAATCAACACTTGTTCAGCTGATTGCGCGCCTTTATGAAGTCAGCGACGGTGAAGTGCTGGTCGGCGGACACAATGTTAAGGATTATAAATTCCACAACCTCAGAGATCAGGTTTCAATCGTTATGCAGCAAAATGTGCTGTTTAAGGGAACCATTCGAGAAAATATCCGCTGGGGTAAGCTTGAGGCGACCGATGAAGAAATTGAACACGCGGCAAAATGTGCGCAGGCTCATGATTTTATCATGGAAAAGGAACACGGCTATGACGAAGAAATCGGTCAGGGCGGCAATACCGTTTCGGGCGGTCAGCGTCAGCGCCTTTGCATTGCAAGAGCACTTCTGAAAAAGCCGAGAATACTGATTTTTGACGATTCCACAAGCGCTGTTGACACGGCAACGGACAGCAAGATAAAAGCTGCGCTTCGTTCATCAGAGTTTGACGGAATCACAAAAATTGTTATTGCGCAAAGAATTACTTCAATCATGGATTCCGACCGCATCATTGTTGTTGACGACGGAAAAATCAGCGCGGTCGGAACGCATGACGAGCTTCGTCAGAACAACGAGATTTATAAAGAAATCTTTATTTCACAGCAGGAAGGAGTGTTGGCACAATGAACGAGAAAAAAACTCCTCTTGCACAAGATGAAGAACTGAAAAAGGCAGAAGAAAATGCCGAAGAAGCTTGTGAAAAAACGGTTGATACGCAAGCAACAGAAGAAAAGAGAAAGAAAAAGAAAAGCAGAAAAGCAAAAAAATCAAAGACACAATCGGGTAAAACAAAAGACGGCGAAGAAGAAAAAACCAAAAAAGAAAAAAAGAAAGCGGACAAGCCGAAAGATGTCAAAGCCGCGGCAAAAAGACTGATCGGCTATATTACAAAGCAGAAAATCTGGCTTTTTGTTGTTGCCGTGCTTGTTATCCTTTCAACGATTGTTACGGTTGCTTCATCGCTGATTTTACAGCCTGTTTATCAGGCAATTGAAGATGTTATCGTCAGAGACGGCGATCCCAACACTGCTTTTTCAAAAATTACACAGGCTCTTTTTGTGATGTCCATTGCTTATATCATTTCCACTTTGATGAGCTATGCCTACACAAGAATTATGCTTTCCGTTTCGGTCAAAACGCTGACAAACATGCGTCGTGAGCTTTTCAATCATATGCAAAGCCTGCCGCTGAGCTTTTTCGATAAGCGCCGAACCGGAGAAATTATGAGCCATTTCACCAATGACGTAGGACGTGTCAGCGACCTTGTTCAAAGCACATTCACTTCGTTAATTTCTTCAACCATTCAGGCGGTCATGACGATTGCGATTATGCTTGTTTACAGCTGGCAGATTACGCTTACGATTACCGTTGCCATTGCGCTTATGTTTGCCGTTGTCATTTTCATAACGGGCAAGTGCAGTCCGCTTTTCAAAAAACAGCAGGAAACCCTTGCAGCCTGCAACGGCTATATCGAAGAATATGTCAGAGGTATTAAGGTTGTTAAAATCTTCTGCCATGAAGACAGAGCCAAAAAGGAATTTGCCGAACTGAATGAAGAATACAGAAAAACCGGCGTTAAGGCAAATATCATCAGCGGACTGATGAGCCCGATTATGTCAATGATTACAAGACTCAATTATGCCGCCGCTGTTTCTTTGGGCGCACTTCGCGTTATCAAAGGCAAAATGACCATACCGCATCTTGTCACCTATCTTCAGTATGTCGGAAGCTATGCTTCGCCGATTGCATCTATCGCAAGCAGTTACAGCACGCTGATTTCTGCGCTTGCGGGTGCGGAAAGAGTTTTTGCCGTGCTTGACACGCCTGCCGAAACCGATGAAGGCAAGGTTACTCTTGCAAGAACGGTTGCTGGAATCATGGGCTATGAAGAGGTGAACGAGGGCGGAAAGCTTTCATGGAAAGTACCGACCGAAGACGGCGGATATGAATATGTTCCCGTAAAATGTGACATCAACATCGATAACATTTCGTTCTCCTATGTTGAGGGCACCCCCGTTCTTAAAAATGTTTCAACCCATGCAAACAGCGGAGAAAAGCTTGCATTCGTCGGCTCAACAGGCGCGGGAAAAACAACCATTACCAATCTCATTAACCGTTTCTATGAGCTTGACGACGGTGATATAACCATTGACGGAATTTCCATCAAAGACATCAAAAAAGATGATTTGAGAAGCACAATGGCGTTTGTTTTGCAGGATTCCAAATTGTTTTCGGGTACGATTGCCGACAATATAAAATACGGCAAGCTTGATGCAACGGACGAAGAGATGATTGAAGCGGCGAAGCTTGCCAATGCCCATTCTTTCATCGAAAAGCTTCCGGACGGATATAATACCAACATCAGGGGTGACGGCGTCAACATTTCTGCCGGACAGGCACAGCTGATCAACATTGCAAGAGCGGCAATTTCAGGCAGACCGCTGCTGATTCTTGACGAAGCGACCAGCAGTGTTGACACGCGAACAGAAAGACTGATTGAAGTCGGCATGGATAAGCTGATGAAAGATAAGACCGTGCTTGTTATCGCACACAGACTTTCCACCGTCAGAAACAGCGAGGACATCATTGTTCTTGAAAACGGTGAAATCATTGAGCACGGAACACACGATGAGCTGATTGCTCTTGCCGGAAAATATTATCAGCTTTATACCGGTGCATTTGAAATGACATAAGAAATATTACACAAAAACAGCGCAGACCTTTGATGAACTGCGCTGTTTTTTTGCATTTAACGAAGCTTAGCTTGCTCTCCATGCCGCCTTATAAAGAACGGGATATTCGTTGATAAAATCGGCCAGAGTGGTTCTTGTGTTTGAACCGGGATCGTTAATGGAAAAGCTTGCCGCTTTCAGCGATGAGCCGCCGGAAAATCCGGTCACCACAACCCAGTGCTGACTGCCGTTTGATTTTTTTGCGCCGATAATTACCGGCTTGCCCTGCTTTAAAATTGAATAGGCAAAGGAATGATAATCCGAAGCGGAAACAAGCTGGGTGTTATAGTTTGACGGCCAATAAAGCGAGCCGCTTGCGGAATAGCTGAGTTTTGGCACCATTGCCGCAGGGGTAATGGTTTTGTTCTGGGCAAAGGATTCCGTCATGGCAAGGCAGGTTGTTGTGCAGCCGGAAGAGCCGATTGTGTCGCCCTGTGTGCCGATTTTTACATTTTTCCAGCGGGAATCTGTTTGCTTGAACGAAACAACATTCAAGTTTACGGCAGAATAGGACGGCTTCTTTTCCGAAAGATATTTTGCTGAAACATAGCCTGTTTTTGTTCCGTTATAAAGAATCCGGTGCCATGATGTTCCTTTTGAAATCACAATCACGCAGGTGCCGTTTGCAAGTGAATCTTTCACGTCATACGATGTTCCTGCGCCGGTTCGGACGTTCAGTGAACCGCTGCTTAAGGTGACATACATAACCGTGCCGCTTTTCTGGCTGATATACGAGCTGTGGCAATAGCCGTATTTTCCGCTTGCATATTCAACTTTCCAGAAGTCTCCGCTTTTTGACATAAGCGTTATCCACGAGCCGTTTTTCAGCGTTTTGATAATATCCGATGAGGTGGATGCGCTCTTTCTGACGTTGAGGTTACCCGAGGAGGTCACAACCTTGCCTGCGGAAGATGAGCTGTTTGCAGCGGCAGTTTCCGGAAAAATACCGAAAACCGAAATCAGGCTGAAAAGGCACAAAATAAAAGCAAGTGTTCGTTTCATGATCAATCGTTTCATAAATTTCGGGTACGCTTTTTTCGAGCGTACCGGTTCCTTTCTTGATTTTCATGAGATCTCATATTCCGCATTATAACATAAAAGCAATGCTTTTCCACACTCCAAATTATGTAATGGAAAATTTACGGAATAAAAAACACAAAAGTGTAAATTTTTTGTTATCTATTGAACATTGATTTCAAATATGGTAAGATAAAATAGTATAAAGATTTCAAGCCGTTACGTGCTTATAAGGCTGACGTAACGCAGTAAAGGAGATTGCGATGTTAGAACAAGTTGAAAGCAAAATTCAGCAGCTGCAAAACCTGCAAAGGGATGAATACTATAAAAAGAAAAATGAAGATCTTGTCCAGTGGGGGCTGACAAGCCGTTCAAACGGAAAAAAGAATGTTCCGATCATTGTTACCGATGAAGAATATGAAACACTGATTGCCGCCGAAAACAATGCAAAGTCTTTTTCAAAAAACAAGGTGGCAAGCCTTGCCAATGCCTGCACGGTCATTATTCCGACAGTCGGCGTTATCGTTGGCGCTGTTTTGTGGATTTTTTCAAAAAGTATGGGCTTTATCTGGTTTTCGGTTTGCGTTTTCGCTTCTTTTCTTCTTGCGGTTTTGTTCAGAGGAATTGCTGAAATAATCACCTTGCTTCAGCAGCTTCTTCGTTCTTCGGCAAAAACACAAGAAAAGCCCAAGGAAACCAAAAAGCCTTTTCCCGACAGACAGCCGGCCTATGACAAACCGTTCAATAACGCGCCGCCTGTTCATTATGCTTATCCGGGGCATGAAGACAAAAATTGAATCAATAGAAAAAAGCTCCCAAATCGGGAGCTTTTTTATGTGAAGATTGATTATTTTGCAATCTTAAAGGTGGTTGTAACAGTGCCTGTAAAGCCGTATTTTGAGTTGCCTTTAATGGTAACCTTTGCTGTTCCGACTTTGGTATTGTTTGAATAAGTAACGGTAAAGTGTTTGCCGGATTTGAGCGCTGCGCCCTGATAAGTAACTTTAACGGCAGGAGATAAGGCTTTACCTGTATATTTTTGCGTTGCAATTGCCGAAACGGTGCAGTTTTTCAGGCTGACCGGCTCAAGCGCTGTAAAGGTATTGCCGTTTTTCTTTGCGTAAGCTTCTGCGGAAGAACCCTTAAAGGCAATGATTTTTGCTTTTTTGGGAATGGCGTTTGAAGCGAATATAAGAAGCTCTGAATCCTCCGAAGTATCAGGTGTGGGTACATCACAAAGAGGATTCATAATTTTTATACTCTTAAGATTTTCGCAACCTGCAAAAGTGCCCGCTTCAATTTTGGTGACTTTTGCCGGAATAACAACACTTGTTAATCCGCATCCCGTAAATGCATATCGACCGATTGTTTTTAATGTTGACGGTAAATTGATGCTTTTAAGGTTCTCACACCAGCCGAAAGCATATTCGCCGATAGATTTTATTCCCGACGGAAGTGTAACAGATGAAAGATTTTCATAATCGCCGAATATTCCGGAAAATGCGCCGGCTGCAATGGAAGTGGTTCCTTTTTTGATTGAAATTTTTGTGTTTTTGCTCATGTTGCCCTTATATCCGGCGGCAACCTGACCGATATAGATCATACCGATCGGCTGAACGGCATACCAGTTTGTATCTTCAATGCAGGTATAATCTGCTGTTTCAACGGTTTTGGGGAAATTGATGGTTGCGAGACTTGAGCATTCCGAAAAAGCATAGTAACCTATTGTTTTGAGCTTTGACGGTAAAGTAATTTTTTTGAGATTTTCTGCGACTGAAAAAGCAGAATCGGCAATTTTAGTGACGGTTGAAGCAACGCTGTATGAAGTCACTTTGCTTGCGGCGGGGAACTGAATCAGCGTGGTTTTGTTCTTGTTATAGAGTACGCCGTATTTATCACTGCAATAATATTTGTTCTTTTCCGAAACGCTGATTTTTGTAAGAGAATAGCAATCTGAAAACGGCGACTCATCAATTTTGCTGACAGTTGACGGAATGGTAACGGATTTGAGCTTTTCGCAACCTGCAAATGCACCGTATCCGATGGTTTTCAGCCCTTCGCTGAGACTTACCGATGAAAGTGAACAGCCTTCGAATGCACAGTCTTCAATTGTTTTGACGCTCTTGGGTATTTTGATGCTTTTCAGTGCTTCGCAGTATTCAAAAGCCCCATAGCCGATTGTCTTTAAGCTTGACGGAAGAGTAACAGACTGAAGTTTTTCATTATAGGCAAAAGCACTCGGTGAAATGGAGACGGTGGAATCCTTAACGGTCACACTGGTGCTGTTGCCGGCATAAAGATAAAGGTTTTTTCCGATATATACAACGCCCTTGTTTTTATTTATCTGTTTGAGCATCCAGATGGAAGAGTCAAAGTTTCCGTCACTGATATATTCAACGCTGTCTGCAACTGTAACGGAAGTCAGAAGGGAGCAATTGCTGAAAGCGTTTGCTCCGATTTTTGTTACACCGGATTTGATTTCCAATGAAAGAGGTTTATATTTTTTCCAGGGTGTTTTTGAAACAAATTCAAAATTATCTGTAATGTCATAATCAAAATCGGGAATGGCGCCTTTGCCGCTGATGGTCAGTTTTTGTGTTACTGTGTTAAATGACCATTTGAGTGTTTTTGCAAAAGTTCCGCTTTTTGTTGTTGAAGCTGCCGATGCTTTGGTTAAGCCGATGTCTAAGCCGGCAAGCTCCAGAACAGGTGCGCAGAACAAAAGCATGACTGCCGCCATAAGAACAGCTGTTAGTTTTTTTGCAAATCTTTTCTTTTTCATAGATTTTCCTCCTTAAATTCCTTGTAGGAATTCTTTTGTGAGAAAAATATATCATATATTACATAGTTTGTCAACAACATTTTACTTTTTTTACAAATTATTTTTATCAAAAACTTAAAATAAAAACAGCTGCCTTTACTCAGGCGTTTTCAAAAATAATCCCCATACAGCCTTTGCCGCAGTGCGCCGAAATGCAGCACCCGGCTTCATTTACCATAATTTCATCAAAAAGCGAGGTTGCCTTAATATAAGAAACAAGCTCGTCAACTTCATTCTGATCAAGTGCCGAATAATTCAGATGGCATCTTCCGGCGCTGATCGGTTTGTTTTCTTTCAGCTTGTCAAAAATATATTTTTGCCTTGCGCTTTCGATTTTTCCTTTATATCTTTTGCCCGGAATCAGTTTTCCGCCGATTATATCAACGGACGGTCTGATTGAAAACAGGTTCGCGCCGAATCTTTCCGCAGCCGTGCATCTTCCGCCTTTATAAATTGTTTCGGTGTCTTTGAGAATGAAACTGGTGTTGATTTTTGTCCGCATTTTTTCAAGGGCAGAAGCAATTTCTTTTGCCGTTTTGCCGCTGTCGCGAAGTTTTGCACCCTCCAAGGCAAGCATAGCGGTTCCGGCGGAAAGATTAAGCGAATCAACAATAAAAACATTTGGAGATTCTTTTGCGGCGAAAAGTGCATTCTGAAAACAGGAGGAAATTTTGCTGCTTAATGAAACATGAACAACATCAAAGCCGTTTTGCGTAAACTGTTCAAAAAATTCATTATATTCATAAGGTGAAACGCCGGCGGTTTTTGCCGGGGAGCGATAAAGCGCACATTTTTTATAAAGCTCCTTTGTGTTCAGATCAACCCCGTCTTTATACTCCTCTTCGCCGATGACAATGTTCATCGGTATGATTTTTATGTCATATTCGGCGGCGATTTCTTTTGAAAGATCGGCGGCGCTTTCGGTTGTAATTGTAATTTTGTTTTTCATTTAAGGCTCCTTTTGCTGTTTTTGTCAAACATATATACCATTTACGTCTATTTTGCCCCGATAAATATAAAAGTTTCACAATATCTCTTGAAAAAAAAACCAATTCATAGTAGAATATAAAAGCTATATTAAAGTGCGCACAGCACAGAAAGGGATGTTTACCATGTGGCAACTTAAAAAAGCATATTACAGAGCCTTTCAGAAGGTAATGAAAATTGCAATGTTTGCTTTTGACTGGTCTGAGCCCGAAGTTCTGGAAGGCCCGGGCGCAATCAAAAAGCTGCCTGACCTCATTAAGTCCAAGGGACTTAAAAATGTTCTCATCGTAACCGATAAAGGTCTGATGAGCCTGCATATTCTTGATCCGCTCTTTGAAAAACTTGAAGAAGTCGGAATTGAATATGTAGTTTATGACGGAACGCAGCCGAACCCGACAATTGACAACATTGAAGATGCCCGTCAGCTTTATCTTGACAACAACTGTGAAGCTGTTATCGCTTTCGGCGGCGGTTCTCCGATGGACTGCGCAAAAGCAACCGCAGCAAGAGTTACAAACCCGAAAATCCCGGTCAGAAAAATGAGAGGCGTTCTCAAGCTTCGTCATAAGCTCCCGCCGCTCTTTGCCGTTCCCACAACTGCAGGAACCGGTTCGGAAACCACCCTTGCAGCCGTTGTTTCAGACCCTGAAACACACGAAAAGAACGCAATTAACGATCCGAGACTTCGTCCGAAATATGCGGTGCTTGACCCGGAACTTACCGTCGGTCTTCCGCCTCATATCACATCAACAACCGGTATGGACGCTTTGACGCATGCTGTTGAAGCTTATATCGGAAAGAGCAATGTCAAATCAACCGAAGAATATGCCGAAAAGGCTGTCAGAATGATTTTTGACAACATTGAAACCGTATATGAAGACGGCAAAAACATTGAAGCGAGAAATCAGATGCTCAAAGCTTCTTATTATGCAGGAATGGCATTTACCCGTGCTTATGTCGGCTATGTTCATGCAATCGGACATAATCTCGGCGGTATGTATCATATTCCTCACGGTCTTGCCATGGCGGTTATTCTTCCGTATGTTCTTGAATATTACGGTGAGAGCGCACACAAGCGCCTTGCAAAGCTTGCTGTTATTGCCGGTGTGAAAACCGACGGAACAGACGCTGAAAAGGCAAATGCTTTCATTGAGGCCGTTAAAGAACTCAACCGTAAGATGAACATTCCCGATAAGTTCGAGCAAATCAAAGAAGAGGATCTTCCGCTTCTTGTTGAGCGTGCACTCAAAGAAGCAAATCCGCTTTATCCTGTTCCGAAGATTATGGACGAAGCAGACTGCGAAGCCGTTATCAGACGCCTCATGGCATAAGATTACCGGTAATTGTATTAAGAAACGTATAACAATAAAAGTGAAGCTGAGAAATTCGGCTTCACTTTTTTATAAATGCAACTCATAAAGGACTGCTTCCAGTCCATAATTGTTTTTGGAGTGATACAATTGGACGAACAGAGAATAAAACAGGATTCCATTCATATCGGTCAGAACATAAGAAACATAAGAAAAAAAAATATCGGGCAAACGCAGCTTGCCGTAAAAATGCAGCTTTACGGTGTTGATGTTACAAGAGAAACCATTGTTAAAATTGAACGGGGCGTTCGTCATATCAGTGCATCGGAATGAAGAGCAATCAGAAAAAGCTTACTGATAATTTAAAGCTTTTTGCATCATAAAATCCCGGCAGGCATTTCGGTGCTTGTCGGGATGTCTTTTGATTTTTATTTTATGCTGCAAGATCAAAGGTATAGGAATAATCGGTCGGTGTTCCGCTCTTGAAGTTTCTTGCCGTCAGAACAATTTCATCGCTGTAAACTTCAAGATAGCAGCCGAGACCGGTATCATGATAGTTGCCGTAGTCATTGTCCTTGCCGTATGCGGGAAGATTGATGGTATAAACGCTGTCGCTGAGTTTTTCAATGGAGCGTTCATATACGCCGTCATGAAGATGTCCGTTAAAATAGAAAACATTTTCATATTTTGTGAGAATTTCCCTTACCTGTTCGGACTGGTCACCGATGTCACCGGTTTTCCAGACATCGGGAAGCCCATGAGTGTTTTTCAGCGGCTGATGGCAAACAACAAAAGCAGGTTTTCCGTCTTTGGTTGCCCGTGCAAGCTCGCTGTCAAGGAATTTAAGCTGCGCGTCGGAAATATAAGCTCTTTCAAAAACCGCAGCCTCTGTGCTGAGCATAATAAAGGTATAGCCGTTTATATCATAGGAATAATAGCTTTTACCCTGTGTGTCAACACCGATAAGCTTATTTACCTCGTCCATGACAATTTTGCTGTTTTCTTTGTATTCATAGCGAGCATCATGGTTTCCGAGAGTGATGAGAATATTTTTTGTAGCGGTCTGATTGTCAAGATATTTGAACAGTTCATCATATTCGCTGTTGAAGCCGTTATCTGTCAGGTCACCTGCAATAACAACGGCATCAAAGTTTTCATCGCTGTTTTCAAGGTCATCAAAAAATCTTGAAAGATAATAGCCCTGGAAAGCATCGTCTCTTGTGTGCGTATCGCTGATTGCGGCAAAGGAAAGCAGGACGGAATCGGAATCCTTAAACTTGATCGGATCAGATGTTGACTGGGTTGTGATAAGTCCGAAAGTCAGGGCAAATGAAAGAATCGCCGCAAGCATACCTTTGACGCTTGTAATCAGGTTTTTAATTTCGCTCGGAAGCTGCATTTTGAAATCTCCTTTTCTTTTTTTGTGCCTGTTAATCAGCACTTTTGAAAATTTTGCCGATTAACAGCCAATCTTTTCTTACCGCAACATTTTAACGCACTTTTCATTTCAGGTCAATACTTTTGTTAATTTTTAATTAATTTATATGGTTTCGCTGCGTTAAAAAAGAAACCGTGCAGACTGTTTTCCGACTGCACGGTTTTATGCCTAATTGTTAAGTAAATTAATATGTGATGGTGTAATCGTCAATGAAAGTCATGCCGATTTTTGCATCAACACTTGCAAAAACAACTTTTGCCGTAACACTCAGAACCATCGGGAGCTTATAATTTGCCCAAATCATGTTTCCGGTTGCTTTGTCAATTTTACATTCAATCACAGCGTCATAATATCTGGTGCTTGACTGTGTAACGATTCCTCCGGAACCGTTGACAATATCTTCCGTTTTCATAACATTGAAAGCATTTGCGCAGCCTGAGCCCTGCGGATCGGTACATTCATTGAACTTGAGCGTGATGTTATAGTTGGTTCCGTCATCGGTGCAGGTTGCGTCCATAACATCGGCTTCGGTTGCGTTGCTGACAAAGGATTCGCCTTTAACGGGATAGTTTGCCGTGATGTCAGCTCCGGCATATTCAACGGGAGTTTCATCTTTTTTCAGGAATTTGCTGATGAGAGGTTTGCCGACAGATTCAGCAATGGAGGGCATTTCAGTGAGCTCTTCGTTGTGCTGAAGATCTTCATAGTTTCTGGTTACTTTTGAAGCGTTGGTTTTAATTTTGTTTGCGCTTTCGTTATAAAGCTTGATAATGTCTGCCTTTGTGTTCGGAGCACCGGTTGATGTGCCTGCATTTGCATCGGCAGAGGATGCTTGTTCCGAAGAAGCAGGCGGATTTGTTGAAGCCGAAGCATCGGCCTGTGCTGCGGAAGATGCAGGCTCGGAAGAAGCAGGAACAACCGTTGTCGGTGCAGTTGTCTGGGCAGTTGTTGCCTCTGTTATGTCGGCGGAAGCATCGGTTTCAACGCTGACATCTTTTTTTGTGCTCACAAGAGAACCCGTGAAATTACCGAGACAGAAAATCACAAGGAAAATTAAAAAGATACTGAAAGCTTTTTTCACATCTTCGTCAAACGGTTTTGCCATTGCCGGCTCTTTGTTTTCTTTAGGCGATTTATTTTTTTTAGACATATTACTCAATCCTTTCATGCTTATCTAACAGTGTTATATTGCAAAAAAGTAATACTATGCAATATAATACCCTTAAATTATGCATAAACATTATATTATATTTTCTCAGACAGTTCAAGCTAAATTAGCTAAATTAACAAATAATTTGCTTTTTTATATAGTCAAACGATTGTTTTAGTGATATAATGTCATGGTAACTGCCGAAAATAACAGGTTATATGCTCTTCGGCGCTTTCTTATGAAAGGATTTTATTTATATGAAGAAACTGAACAAAATCAAGGTTCTTCCGAAATCACATATCATAACATGGTATGTATGCCGTGTGCTTCTTTTCGCATGGGGCGTTTGGGGTATGCTTCACGGATATACATCGGAATTTATCCAGGCTGTTTTTGCGATTATTTTCACGCATCTTTGGGATATGTTTCAGCTTTTCGGCGGCAGATCCTTTATCACAAGATTTCCTTATTCGCTTCAGACAATGCTGAATGTTTTCATCTGTTTTTCCTGTGTTGTCGGAACAACCGTTAACACAAGAACTTCTTTTCAGTATATTGATGTACCGGAGCATATTTTTGCGGGGTATATGGCGTGTATGGGCGGCTTTTTTCTTGCCGATATTATGCAGGGTAAAAAAAATCCGATCAAAATTTCCGTTCATGCAATGTTTTCTCTTTGTTTTTCCGTAACACTCCTTGTCGGGTGGGAATTTTATGAATTTACAATGGACAGGCTTTACGGCTTTGTTATGCAGCACGGTCAGGCTCCGCTTGCCTATGGTCTGACGGACACAATGGTGGATTTGATTCTCGGTGCCGGCGGCGCGTTGCTTGCCATGTTTATCGGTGCGTTCACAAGAACGGGAATTATCGGAAAAAACCGAGCCGAGATTCGTGCAAAATATAAAGCCGAAAGAGAAGCTTATAAAAAAGAAAAAGCCATGCTTTATGCACAGCACAGGGAAAATGAACTTTAAAAAAGAAAGGAAACGTTGCGGACAAAATATCCGTGATGGTTGGCAGATATTATGAAGCTTTCAAAAATACTTGACCAAATCAGCGTATCGGGCAGCTTTGACGGCGAAACCGAAATTTGCGATATTGTTTATGATTCAAGAAAAGCAAAGCCGGGCGTGATGTTTGTTTGCCTTTCGGGCGCAAGAGCCGACGGACATAAATTTGCAAAAAGCGCTTATGAAAGCGGCTGCCGCGTGTTTCTTTGCGAAAAAGAGCCTGAACTGCCGGGAGATGCACAGATCATTTTATGCTCCGACACAAGAGCGGCGCTTGCAACCGCTTCATGCAACTTTTTTGAGCACCCGTCAAAAGAAATTGCCGTTATCGGTATTACGGGAACAAAGGGCAAAACAACCGTTGCGCATATTATCAGACATGTTCTGGACGAAGCGGGAATCAAATGCGGAATCATCGGTACGGTCGGTGCGGGCTACGGCGATATAAAGCTTTCAACGGTCAACACAACGCCCGAATCTTATGAGCTTCAGAAAATGTTCCGTCTTATGGCGGACGCAGGCTGCAAGGCGGCCGCGATTGAAGTTTCTTCCCTCGGTCTGAAATTTCACAGAACGGACGGAACCCATTTTGCTTTGGGTGTGTTTACCAATCTTTATCCCGACCACATCGGAACGAACGAGCATGCAAGCTTTGAAGAATACGCTTTTTGGAAAAAGCAGCTTTTTCATATGTGTGACAAGGCCATTGTTAACATGGACGATGAATTTTCAAAGCAGATTATGGAAGAGTGTTCCTGCCCTGTGATTACATACGGTTACAGTGAAGACGCCGATTACCGCCTTGTGAAAACAGAAAAAATCAAATCCGGTCATGTTCTGGGCGTTGATTTCACTTTGTCTTACGCAGGAAAAGAAAGAAGCTTCATGATCAGCATGCCCGGTGACATCAATGCGCACAATGCGCTGATTGCCGTTGCCGCCGCCGACCTTTGGAACATCGGCGATGAAGTTTTGAAAAACAGCCTTGCGCATGTTTTTGTTAAGGGCAGGGGAGAAATTGTTGAAACCGGCAAAGATTTTTCGGTTATCATTGACTATGCACACAACGGCGTCAGTCTGAAAAATATTATTGACACCGTCTCGGCTTATGACCACAACCGCATTATTGCGCTTTACGGCTCTGTGGGCGGACGGACCGAAATACGCCGCCGAGAGCTCGGACTGGTTTCGGGCGCCATGTGCGATCTTTCCGTTTTGACAGCCGATGATCCGGAATTTGAAGATGTTGAAAAAATCTGCAAAGATATTGCCGACGCCGTTGAAGAGGCGGGCGGAAAATATGTAATCATTCCCGACAGAGCAAAGGCCATTGCCTTTGCCATTGAAAACGCCCAAAAGGGTGACATCATTATTCTTGCGGGCAAAGGGCATGAGGAGTTTATGAAGGTGCGCGGTGAAAAGCTTGCTTTCAGTGAAAAAGAAGAAATTTTTAAAGCGCTGAAAAGTCGTGTATAAAAACAGCAAAGGAGTTTTGCTTTATGTATCAATTCAAAGAAGAAAGCGACATGAAAGCTTATGACGGCTTCATTGAACATAACGGCGGACAGTATATTCAGTGTTCGCGCTGGCAAAAGGTTAAGACCACATGGAAATG
>JBJFHW010000130.1:0-3633 GCA_051893965.1 Acutalibacteraceae bacterium | reverse complement strand
CGGCAGACGCCGTAACGGCTGATCGGCGCCTGAAAGTCATAGTCGATAATCGGGTAGTTGTTCGGATAGCCTGTCAGCCTGTTTTCCTGCATCAGACGGTCGTTGGGATTGGCGCCGCCGCAGAACATATAGTAGCCGAGCCAGTTCGCGCCGCTTGCAAACTTGGCAAAGCCCACGCCGTAGCCGTCCTTTTCGGAAATATACGGTCTGCGGTGCTGCGTGACCTGATTGCCGGGACCTGTTTCGCAGAACGCGCAGGGAACATCGTCATATACGCCCTTTTTCTCCCGGTTGTTTCGGAACAGATCGCCGCCGATCTCGTCCTCTGTTTTGGCCGGGGAAATCGCAAATCGGTTATTCGGCTTTAATGCTTCCTTGCCCATCGTCCACGGCGCGTCGGGGTAGCCGCCCATCATCGGAAGAAAATCGTTGTCGGGCTTTCCCGAAGGCCATGCGGTCATGGTGAAAAACGGCGTCTTAAAGCCGGTTTCCTCCGCGATTTTCCGGAGCGTCCGGATATGCTCCGTCGGGCCCGTATATTCGTTTTCAAGCTGAATCCCGATAACGGTTTCGCCGTCAAGATACGGCTTCACTTCTTTATATAATCCCTGCCAGAACTCTCTGACCCCGGCAAGATATTCCGGGTCATTGCTCCGCTTTTTCGTCATTTTATTGATTCGTTTCGGAAATCCGCCTCTGATTACCTCGCCGTGACACCACGGACCGATACGAAGAATACAAGGCATATTGATATCCTTGCAGATGGCAAGAAAAGCTGCAATATCCTTGTTGCCCGAAAAATCAAACCGACCCTTGATTTCTTCGTGATAATTCCAGAAAACATAGGTAGAAACGGTATTCAGTCCGCATTCACGCATTTTGAGAAGAGTCTCTCTCCAACGCTCTTTCGGGAGCCTTGAAAAATGCAGTTCTCCGGCAATCACGGTAAAAGGCCTGCCGTTCTTTGTGAAATACTGCGTGTTGGCGCCGTATGGACTATTTATGTTAGAATAGTTGAAATTCCCCTGCTTTACGGGCCTGGGATTTGCTGTAATATGTATTTTCATATTTACACCATTTAAACGAAACCTTTCCGTTTTTCTTTGCTTAGAATACAAATATTTCTGTTGATACTGCACCGATTATCTATCACTCTAATCAGAACATTCCTACAAGCTTTTTAACTCTTTATAATCCACCTTGTCATTTAACTAAATCCTCAACAGGCTTTGACATCGCAAGAAATGTTGTTCTGTCCTGAATTTTCTGCGTTCCGTGTCGGGTCTGATGACCGCCGTGATCGGAGCCTATGACAACGAGCCAATCCTCGTCCTCAAAAGTGCTTCTCTTTTTTATTTCCGTAAGCAATTGATATGATAGTCTGTCAAGATTGCAAACACCTGAAACATATCTGTAATTATCATCGCCGAAGCCCGTTTCGTGTCCGTTTATATCAGGATTTTCAAAAATGCCGAAGATGAAATCGTCGCCACACTTAATTCTGTCTTTGAGATTGTCATACAATTCCAAATCTGTTTCAAATCGATAGAAATATTGTTCTAAACCGCCCTTTTGTGCAAACTCAATTTCGTTTTTATAAGTATTGTCAAAATGTATAGACCAGATTGCGCTGAAAGAGGCTTTGTATCCTTTTTCGGCTAAAATCTTGAGCACCGTAGGATAATCGTTATCCAGTGTCCATTCAATGCCCTGTTTCCACGGCTTTTTCATCCATTTGCCGCAAAGAGCAGATGCCCAGCCCTGCGCCGTGCTTGTTTCCTGCGGGTCTTTTTCTTCTCCTCCGACATAGGTGATATACAGCCCGCCGGTTTCTTTTAATGAGGATACTGCGCTGTAAACACCCGTGTCATTATCGCCGCTGACTTTCCTGTCCTCGCTTTTTATCAGATATTTCATAGCGTCTGCCCTGCAGCCGTCCCAACCGATAAAAATACATTTCGGTTGTTTGTCCGTCTTTTCAAAGTGCTTCAGTATGACGTCCGACGCAACCGTCTGTGGGATTCTTGTTTCATAAGTGTTATCAAATATTCCCTTTGCATTCAAGGATTTGACATATTTTTTATTGCTAAACATATAACACCTCAATTGATAACTATATGCTCAATGCTAACCGATTGGCTTTCGCCCTGTCCGCTGACGGTAATCAGCGTGCCGCCTGTTTCTTCTGCAAAATTCCACGGTGCAGGCGACGGACCTGTTTTCAGACCATAGGTCATTGTGATGCCATCGTAGGTAATACTTGCGTTGTTTTCGTGGTCGTGACCGCAGAAAATATACTTTGTTGAGCCAAGCTCCTTACATTTATCGAAAAAGCCTGATTTTACGGGCGCACAGCCGGGCAGATAATCGCAATTACCAAAACCGTATTCCTCGGGAACGGTATAGCTTCCGTCACTATTGCTGACTGCATATTTTTCCAATGCTTCTTTCATTTCAGGCTGGGCAAAATGTGAGAAAGTCATGGACGGCACAGTCCTTCCCGCTACTGCGGCAATGCCTTTGACATTCCACTCATACCACGCAATCTGCTCATAGCCCATGTAGATTTCCTTCGTTGAGCCGTCATCATACTTGATATACCGTCCGTTATCAAGCATAAAGAGCGTATAAACAGGAGTACCGTTTTCCGTGATGTTGATGACATAGTTGCCGCAGCCGTAAAGATTGGACGGTCCTTTCTGAAACAGACAGTATTCAGATTCCAAGAACTGATCTCCCTGCCAGTTGAGCGTTGTCATCGGAATTTCATTGTCATGGTTTCCGAAAACAACAGTCCACGGAAGTTCAAACGAATCCATGACCTGAATAAATTTTTTTAATAAGAACCGTGAGGTGACGCCGGAAATGTTATCGCCGACGGTTGCAATCATATCGGGAGCTGTTTTTTCAACAAGCTTTTTCATCTGCTCATAGCATGCATGATTATCCTTTGTATTCATCCAAAGCTGCGTGTCTGTAAACAGCAAAATTTTAAAATCCTCACGTTCTTTGCTTACCGTCTGAATTTCAGCGATGTCAAACGGATCTCCTGCGCTCCATATCTGCGTGTGCTTTTTACCGGTTAAAGGAAAAAACAGCACGGCGGCGACCGTCAGAACGATCGCAAGAGCAATACAAAGGCAGCGAATGAAAACTTTCAGCGTCTTGTTTCTTTTCTTCATTGCTGATTCTCCTGTTTCACATTATGACCGTCATAGCCATGAGAAAAATACTTTTCATCAAACAAAATATTGGTCGCAATCCATGTTGTTCTTTCTTCAAGGCTCTGTTCTCCGTGTCCCTGACCGATACCGCCGTGGTCATTGGCAAAAACAACCATCCATTCTTCGTTATTTTTCTCTTCTCTCTCTTTTACTGCCTGCAAAACGGAATAAGCATACATATCGCAGTTGATGACAGCACCTGTATATTCGGTGCTTGCTCCGAAACCGAAATTATGACCTGCCGTATCAATGTTGTGGAAGATGCCGCAGATGATGTCGTCTCCCGCATCCATTCTGTCAAGTATGTAGTCGCGCATACCCGTGTCATACGGAGCAGACGCTGACGGCGTTTCCGGCGCAATAAAATTATACAGTTCAAGGGTTTCGGCATAGGTATCCTTTAACTTGT
>JBJFHW010000129.1:0-3634 GCA_051893965.1 Acutalibacteraceae bacterium | reverse complement strand
TAAGCCGGATAATATATTTGTTTCAAAAAACGGTGATTTTAAGCTCGGTGATTTCGGTGTTGCAAGAATCGCTGAAAAAGTTATGTCTCAGATGTCCCGAAAAGGAACATACGGCTTTATGTCTCCGGAAGTTTATCAGAATAAGCCATATGACAACCGAGCGGACATTTATTCTTTGGGATTGGTTTTGTATCAGTTGTTAAACAGCAATCGGGCACCTTTTCTTCCCGCTCCGCCGGCAAATATTAAATTTTCCGACAGAGAAAAAGCAATGGAAAGAAGATTTTCAGGTGAGGAGATTCCCGCATTGAATCTGAAAAACAAAATGCTTGAAAAAACGGTGTTAAAAGCCTGTAATTATGACATTGAAAAAAGATATTCCTGTGCTGATGAGTTTTTCAATGATTTGACGATTTCTATTAGTAAGGGAAATGAAGCAATGAATGAATTTGACACGGAAAAAACCGTTTCGCCGTTTGATAATTCGGATTATTATAAGAAAAAACAAGCGGATCGTGATGAGCCGAAAAAGGAAGTTGATTTAGACGCGACTGTTTCGCCGTTTCATTATAATAAAGATATGTTTGAAACAGATTTGCCGCCCGCAGTGAAGAAAAATAAGCCATTGGATTCCTTTCGGTTATTCTTTAAAAAATATGTGGATTTTAAAGGAAGAACCGGACGCTCTGATTATTGGAACTGTTTTCTTATCAACATAATGGTTTTTATAATTCTTTCTGTTCTTTCGGCGATAACAGGGCCGGTTGGAATGATTTTATTGTTGGCTTATTTGGTTGCCGTATTGATACCGGGTTTAGCAATCAGTGTCAGAAGACTTCATGATATCGGTAAAAAAGGAACGTATCTTTTATTGGGTCTGATACCTGTTGCGGGTGCAATTGTTCTGATTGTTTGGTTTACAAAAGACAGTCAGCATGAAAATGGGAATCATCCAAAATATAATTAAAGGAAAAGAGATATGAAAGATTTGTATATTTCCGCTTGTGCGGCAAGTAATATCGGAAAAAGAAGAGAAAATAATGAGGATAACTTTTATCTGGATGATAAGCTTGTAAATTCCGAGAATGAGGCATTTGCAAAGCTGCAAAATGTCAGTGAACTGATTACTGCGGTTTGTGACGGAATGGGCGGAGAAGAAGCCGGTGAGGTCGCTTCTCAGATCGCTGTGGAAACTATCCGTAAATTCAAGCGTTTTATTCTTCATCATAATTTTTCTGATGCTTCAATCGAAAAATATGTCAATTGTGCAAATGAATTGATTTGCGATGAAATAAGAAAACGAAGAAAGCAAATCGGAACAACATATACTTTGCTGGGAATTAAAAAAAATATTGTTACGGCATCGAATGTGGGCGACAGCAGAATATACAGATTTTCCGAGGGAATTCTGAAACAGATCAGCCGTGACCACACTGCCGCTCAATCAATGGTGGATGCGGGAATTATAACAAAAGAAGAATCAACGAAAATCCCTGAAAAGCATCAGCTTACCCAACATCTCGGCATTTTTCCGTACGATATGATTATTGAGCCATACACGGTCAGAATTCCTGCCAAGGCCAAAGATAAATATTTGCTTTGCAGTGACGGACTGACCGATATGCTTACCGATGCGGAAATTTCAGACATTCTCAGCAAAAACGAACCAATCGAAGGGTTGGTTGATGAACTGATTCAATCAGCTGTTAACAAGGGCGGAAAAGATAATGTTACGGTTGTTCTTTGCACAATAAATGATGAAGAAATTCAAAATAAGTGATTTTTTAGTTTTGTGTAAAAATTCAAACACTATTTTATCAGATTTTTTGCAAGGATGGTGTCAATAAACCTTTAATGGGTCAACAACCCGATGGTAGGTGCGACCGTTGCGGTTGAAGAATCAGCAAACGCCTGATAAATAAAGGTTTTGATAAAAATTTATCTGTTCCTATCTGAGGTGCTCCAAATTGTGCGGACAGTACAAAAACACCATAATGGCAGAAAAATATTAAGTTAAGCAACAAACTGATTTCGATATTCCATCGGAGTCAGTTTTGTTTTTAGCCGGATTCTTTCATGACTGTAAAAGCGTATGTATTTGTCTATGATGAGGCGAGCCTCCTCATAGGTTTGAAGCTTGTTCTAATGTATGAAATATCCGTAACCCATTTCTGATTGAGTCTGTCGGCATGAAAATCACGGTTCAGAAGACTATCATATCTATGAGATATTCTGTATTTTTGATAATGCTTTCTTCTGACCGGCAAAAAAAGATTGTTTTTGAATCACACGCAGTATTGTTTTAGGGTTATGGTGTATTCCTTGTTTTTCAAATCATATCCATACTCTCCGGTAGCCGTAAGTCTGCGTTGTTTTCTCTTCTCTTATCTTATCAGTCAACGGCAGAACTTTTGCAGGAATATCTATTTTTAAGAATACTTTATCATATTTATAAAAAATAAATTTATTCATATTTTATACTTTTACTATATAAATTAATTATTATTAATAGTATTGACAATAACTTTAAGTAATAATATAATTATCATTATATGAACAATGTATTTGGAGGAATAATAATGCAAAATAAAATTGGTAAAAAAATACAGCGATTCATTGCAACAATAATGGCTGCACTCATGGTTATGACTGCCTGGGTGTTTGTTGAACCGATGAGTGCAGACGCTGTAGATACCGGCTTGTATTCTTATGAGGTTAAAGTTGTTATGACAGACGGTGCCGATGCCTGGAATAACGGAGATCTTACGGTTTACGGTAAATCAAATAACGGTAAAGGAAGCGAAATACAAATTGCTACAAAAAGCGGTCTGTATGTTAATCAGGATTCAGGTACCTATTCTTGGTGTATCGGATCATCAACAAGTTTTCCGTCCAAACTTACATATTATTATAACTTTGGCGGCGGCTTTACTTGGCGTTCAATGGCAGGTACGTTACAGCTTTATGTTGGCGGAACATTGGTTGGTTCGCAAAGCTTCAGCGCCAGCTCGTCTGTGTTTAGCGCTGCAAAGGGTACGGTTACCCTGACTGTTGCTTCAAGCTATTATCCGAAAGCAAGCAGCGTTGTTTTTGACCAGAGTCCGAGCAGTGTAATAATGCCGAAAACAGGTTCAACAACAACTTCAATGTGTACTCATCTTAACGACCAATACGGCGTCAGAGTTTCAAGTTCTGCAACAGGTTATTCAAAAACTTCTTCTCTCACTTCAAACAGAAGCAGCACAACAGGCATTTCCTGTGTGGCGGGCACAACCACCGCGACTTATGATCCGTGGACAATTACAATTGCCAACAGCGCAAAGCTGACAGATTATGATACAAACACGATTACGGCAAAGGTCAGCTATACCTTTAACGGTGTTACTGTGTTTAGCTCGAATACCTTCACAATTACCGACCCGACATATACGTTTACTTTTAATGGAAACGGTGGCACATCAATCAGCCCGAGTGCGTCGATTGCTGCTTACTATTATAATAATCCCGAATCATCTCAGATTCCGTCAAGCGGTGTTCGTCCCGGCTATGAATTCATTGCGATGTATGGCGATGCAAAGAACCCGAACTATGACTTCACAAAACCGACACCGGGTACAACCTCCGGTTATACCGG
>JBJFHW010000128.1:0-3647 GCA_051893965.1 Acutalibacteraceae bacterium | reverse complement strand
CTGTGCGCAGGCAAGCGCGCACATGGCGTTGGCAAGCTGATGGTCGCCGATGAGCGGAATGTGATATTTTTCGCCCAAAAACTCAAAGTCCGAGCCGTAAATGCTCCGGCTGACATTTTTCAAAAGGTGCATATCGGGATAAATAAGCGGGCAATTTTTTCCCTTGCAGACGCTTTCAATCACGGTGCAGACTTCACTTTGCTGAGGGACAAAATCAAAGCCGGCGTTCTCTTTCGGAAACGAAATCACCGCACAGCCGCTTTTGATGACACCGCATTTTGCTGTTGCAATTTCAGAAAGCGTGTTCCCGAGCACTTCGGTGTGGTCAAAAGAAACCGAGGTGAGAACAACCGCGTCGGGAGACGATATGATGTTTGTGCTGTCATCTTTTCCGCCGATGCCTGCTTCAAGAACGGCAAGAGCGCAGCCGCATTTTTCAAAATAATAAAGCGCACAGGCAAGCACGGTTTCAAAAAAGGTCGGATAAAAACCGTCTTTTTTAATTTCTTCGATTTTTTCTTTTACAAGAAGAACAATATCGGCAAAGTTTTCTTTCGGGATATATTCGCCGTCAATCTGGATTCTTTCACGAAATTCCGTCACAAACGGTGAGGTAAAAAGCCCCGTTTTAATGCCTGCTTCGGTGCAGATTGAAGAAACTGCTTTTGAAACCGAGCCTTTTCCGTTTGTTCCCACAACATGAACAAACCGAAGCTTTTTATGGGGACTTCCGAGCTTTTCAAGCAGTGCGTCAATTCTTTCAAGAGAACTGCTTTTTGCAAATTTTTGTCGGGAATAAATATATCCGACTGCCTCTTCATAGTTCATATTGCTGCTTCCTTTTTGCCTTGATTGCCTTATTATAAACCGCAAAATAACGCTTGTCAATCGGCTTTGCTCGGACAAACAAAAAGAAAGCCGGGCTTTTTCAGCCCGACTTGGTTGTTTTAGTTAAACTGTTTTGTTTTTATTCTCAGGAAAGAGTAACACTGAACTCAACGCTCGAATTGCCGACAGTTTTTGTTCCGTCAAAGGCGGTAATAACATTGTAAGCGATCGTCAGTTTGTATGTACCGGGAAGAAGTGCGCCTGCATCATAGCTTTTTGAATAGGTCTTATTGGGATAAACTTCAAAGGCTACTTCCCGGACTGTGTCATTAACGGGAACATTGATCCATGTGTCACCGGCTTTGACTTCAAGCTTTTCAACCCAGCAGTCATTTGCAATAACATAACCGGTTTTGTTGGTATAGGTGTACTCGATAACGGAATCGGTAGTGGTTACCGGTTTGTCAATTGTGACAGGTGCATTGTTAACATCTCCGGGAACGATCATGGAAAAAAGTACCGTAATGAAAACCAAAATTTTGCTGATGAAACTTGCCATAGTATTTAACTCCTTTTTTAATAATATTAACAAAATGTTTCGGTCATAACGCTTTGTTCATATATATGCTATCATATACGGTACTGCTTGTCAAGTACAAATACCAAGTCGGAATTTAGTTAATTCGACGAAAAAGCAGTTTCCGGGTTCTCTGTGTTTCTGAGCTTGCCCGGAATCAGAATCGGGCAAAATTACTATCCTCTGAACATTCCGTCAAACAAGCCTCGTTTTTGCGGCGGTCTGCGTTCGGGTTCTTTGCACACAAGAATGGTGTCGTTGCCGATAACCTCAATATCGTCCCAGCAGATTCGGATGTCGTCCTCTCTTCCGAAAAGGCCAGCGCACTTGCTTCTGCCCCAAATGATGATGGCAACCAATTTTCCGTCGCAGGTGTCAATTTCAACATCACAGACATGACCGAGACGGCAGCCTGTTTTTGCACTGATTACCTCTTTGTTGCGTAGTTCTGTTATTGAACAGCAATTCATAAAAAATCACCTCACAGAAATATATTCTGCAAGGTGAAAATAAATGAAAAACACAAAGGATAATTATGGCGGCTTATCGTTTGGTTGCCGTTTTGGCAATCTGAGAATAAAATGACTTAAAGGAGTCGGGCAGATCTTCCGATGTGCAGCAGCTTAAATGATTGGTTCCGTAAACGGGTTTCATATAATACCATCGGCCTTTTGATACCTTGCCGTTTTTGTCGGCACTTTCATAAGATGCGGCGGTTTTCTTGTCGGTCAGCGGATATTTTGCGCTTGCAACGGGAACAAGTCCGTCGTTCATTGCCCATGATTTGGTAATCTTCACGCCGCTGATGGTTTTGCCCTGCGTGTCGCAGATAGCTTTTGAAGTTGTCATCAGAGAATCGGGACATTTTTTCGGAACCTGTTTTCCTTTGCCGTTGTCTTTGGTAACATAAAACGACATGGAGTAGTAATAGGTATTTTTCACAAGCTTAATTTTTTCATTGAGCTTCTTTGCACCGCTGAGCGACAGGTCATACATACAGTTGTCTTTTGACTGAATGAATTTTTTTGTTGCGCTGATATTTTTTGTAATATCCTTGCTTGAAAAACCGAATTGTGAAAGTCCGAGTGAAGAAAGGCTCGGTGTTTTGCCACTCTGGTTCACAAGCTGCATCATATCCATCATTGCCGAAAGCGCTTTGACGGGATTTTTTGTGTCTAAAATGCTGTTTACCGCCTGCGTTCCGTTATGAGGGCTTGCGATGGTTGTGATGCTGTGTATGCAGTTGTCATATCCGCCCTTGAAAAGCGGCGATGTGTTTTTGCCGGTCGCTTTTTTCTCGGCACTGTTTCCGTATGCCAGAAGCGAAGCAAAAAGCCGGATTGTTTCGCCGCCGAAGCTGTGACCGACAAGGTTGAGCGGCGTTTTTTTGTTCCAGGCCTTTCCCATGAGCGGATTGTTCTTATAGGATTTGCCGTATCGGCTGTGGCCGTGTTCTTTTGAATGAGCCTCTCCGTAATCGGTTTTTGTGCCGGTCAGCTGCGCGTAAAGCTCGCAGGCTCTGTCCCATGCACTGCTCAGCGGTCCGACCGAGGCGGCGTATGCCTTATAGCCGCTTTTCTTCAGATAAGCGATAGCGTCATTTTTCGTTTCGCCTTTTTTAACGCCCTGTGCACTGCCCCAATAGGGCGCGGTTTTATAATCGCTGTCATAAGATCCCCAACCGCCCATTCCGTGAACAAAAATGAACGGATAATTGTTCTTTTTTGTTTCTTTTGCAAAGGCGGGTGTTATGCAAAAGCAGACAGTAATAAAAGAAAAAATAATGCAAAAAAGTTTTTTTAATGATTTCATTGCCGCTCATTCCTTATATGAAGTGACGGATAAGATACCGTCTGATTTATGATAACACCCGAAAAACACAATTGTCAAGGCAGGCCAAGCCTGCAGTGATTACGCGGGGCAGAAAGTTGCAATCTTTACAATTATTCCGCGACGGAAAGTCATTGCAAAAGGTGTAAAGTTTTGCGGGCACCGCCCGCATGCTCACGCGGCGGACATCGTCCGCAGGACTTACGCGGGGCAGAAAGCAATAAACTTTACAATTACACCGCGGCGGAAACTAAGTGAAAACAGGAGTAAAGTTTTTTGCCAAGCTTTTTTTCAAAAAAAGCTTGTGGGGTCAAGGGGCAAAGCCCCTTGGCGCCGTCCGCAGACGGCGAAATCCTTATGCTTCAAAAACGCGCAGGAAGGTAGGATAAACAGTCCGGTGGACTGTTTATCC
>JBJFHW010000127.1:0-3661 GCA_051893965.1 Acutalibacteraceae bacterium | reverse complement strand
TTTCCTACGGATAAACAGTCCACCGGACTGTTTATCCTACCTTCCTGCGCTTTTTTGAAGCATTAGGATTTCGCCGTCTGCGGACGGCGCCAAGGGCTTCGCCCCCTTGACCCCACAAGCTTTTTTGAAAAAAAGCTTGATAAAAAACTTTTCTCCTGTTTTCACTCAGTTTCCGCCGCGGTATTATTGTAAAGATTATCACAATCTACTCCGCGTGAGTCCCGCGGGCGTTGCCCGTACCCACGAGCTTTTTTGTAAAAAAGCTCGGCAAAAAACTTTACTCCTTTTGTACTGACTTTCTGTCGCGGCGAAATTGTAAAAGCTTACAGCTCTCCGCCATCGCGTCAGCAAGCGGTGCTTGCAAATGACGATTCAGCACCAACCCAAATGGGAGAGGAGTTACCTCTGTGATAAAAAACAAAGCGTTTTGCCGGACGGTCATAATCAGGCAAAACGCTTTTAATTATTCAACAGTGACCGATTTTGCAAGATTTCTCGGCTTATCCACATCACAACCGCGTTTGACCGCGGTGTAATAGCTCAGAAGCTGCATCGGAATCACTTCAAGCGACGGCAGAAGTTCGGCACAACAGTCGGGAATAACGATTTTACTGTCCACATCAATAAGCTCGTCTTTGTGCTTCTCGGTTGTCAGGGCAATCACTTTTGCTCCTCTTGCACGAACCTCCTTGATGTTGCTCAAGGTTTTTGCAAAAACAGCATCACAGCAGCAAAGCGCAACAACCACCGTGCCTTTTTCAATGAGCGAAATTGTTCCGTGCTTCAGTTCGCCCGCGCCGTAGGCTTCGCTGTGAATATAGCTGATTTCTTTCATTTTCAGTGAGGATTCCATCGCGCCGGCATAGTCAATGTTTCTGCCGATGAAATAGGCGTGCTCAAGATTGATAAAATCGTTTGCAAGCTCTTTTGTTTCGCCGATGAGGCTGTCAAGAATTTGCTGAATTTTTTTCGGCAGAGCTTCAAGATCCGAAAGAAACGCTTCAAACTCGCTGTTGCTTAGTCTGCCGAGCAGTTGCGCAAATTTTGCGGCAATGAGATAAATAACGCAAAGCTGCGCCGAATAAGCTTTTGTTGTTGCAACGGCAATTTCAGGGCCTGCATAGGTTAAAAGCACATCATCGCTTTCGTTTGCAATGGAACTTCCCACAACGTTTACGATCGAAAGCGTTTTTGCGCCGTGTTTTTTTGCAAGGCGAAGCGCCGCAAGGGTGTCTGCCGTTTCGCCGCTCTGGCTGATGATGAGCACAAGCGTGTCGCTTCCGATAATCGGATTCCGGTAGCGAAATTCCGATGCGATGTCTGCTTCGGTCGGGATTCTTGTCATTTTTTCAAGAACATATTTTCCGATTACCCCCACATGATAGGCGGAGCCGCAGGCGACAATATAGATTTTCCGGATATTCTGAAGTTCCTCGGTGCTCAGCTTCACATTATCCAGAACGATGTTATTGTTCTGGATTCTCGGGTGAACGGTGTCATAAACGGCTTTTGGCTGCTGCATAATTTCTTTGAGCATGAAGTGCTCATAGCCGCTTTTTTCCGCGTCTTCAATGCTCCATGAAATATGCTCGGTCGGTTTTTCGATTGCGTTGCCCAAACCGTCTGTAAAAGTGATGGCCCCGTCTTCAACAACGGCAATTTCGTCATCGCTGAGCTTATAGACATCATGTGTATATTTCAGCATAGCGGTCACATCGGAAGCGATAAAGCTTCCCTCTTCACTTTTGCCGAGAACAAGGGGATTTGCGCGGCGCGTGCAGAAAATTTTGTCCGGAATATCTTTGCAGAGAATGGCAAGGGCAAAACTGCCCTCAAGCTCTTTTGCCGTTTTTGCAATTGTTTTCAAAACATCTCCGTCATAATTTTTTTCAAGCAGCTGAGAAATGACTTCCGTGTCTGTTTGCGAAGCAAAGTTCACGCCGTCTTTTTCAAGCTTATTTTTAAGAAACTGAAAATTTTCAATAATTCCGTTATGAACAACGCAGAAAAGACCCTTCTGGCCGGGGTGTGGGTGCGCGTTTGTATCGCTCGGTTCGCCGTGGGTTGCCCAGCGTGTGTGGCCGATGCCGATGTGTGCTGTGTTCTTGCTTTGATTTTGAAGTTTTCTTTCAAGATTATTCAGTCTGCCAGCTGCTTTTGTGACAAGAATTTCGCCGTTTTCAAGCGTGGCAACGCCTGCCGAGTCATAGCCTCTGTATTCAAGCTTTTCAAGTCCGCTCAGAAGATAGGGTACGGCCTTGTTTTTCCCGATATAACCTACTATTCCGCACATAAAGATCGCTCCTTTTTCTATATTTATTTTTGTTATATTCACTGAACTTATGCTTTCATTTTGAATATCGATGCTCAATAATTTCCGGCACAAAATTTCTGTAACATATTTTCATATTTCATTATATATGGTATAATAAAACAAAACTAAAATGCCGCTGAGCCGATTGGTAAAAACATCGGCAGCGGTGTTGCCGCGCAATAAGGTGGAATATTATGAATAAAATTTTATTTTCTTTGGCACTGCTGTTTTCTTCGTCGGTCATCACCTTTTGCTTTGCCGAAAAAAAGGCAAGCAGGGGCAGTTGCACAAAAGAGCCGGATTATCTTCTGATTCTCGGCTGCCGTGTGAAAGGGGACAAAGCCGAAAAAACGCTTGAAACAAGAATTGACGCCGCCGCAAAATATTTAAGCGAGCACAAAAATGTTCTTGCCGTTTGCTGCGGAGGAATTGTTCATCCGGATCAGACCAAAAGCGAAGCGCAGGTAATTGCAGACGAACTTGTAAAAAGAGGAATTGAAAAAGAACGGCTGATTCTTGAAGACCGGTCAACAACCACCGAGGAAAACTTTATCAATGCGAAAAAAATCATTGAAAGCATGGAAACAGGAAATGTAACCGTTGCGTTTTTGTCGAGTGAATTTCATCTTCTTCGCGCAGGAATCATTGCCAGAAGGGCGGGCGTTGAAGCTTCCTCAATTTCGGCGCCGTCATTGAAAGAAAAAAGATTGCAGAATTATTTGAGGGAATTTATTGTGTTCCCCGCAGCATTCAGGAAAGGACGAAAGTAATTATGATGAACACACAGCTTAAAGCATATAAAGTCGGTGAAATTGTTTTTAACAACAAGGTTCACTCCAAAGTTGAACTTCAGCTCGGAAACAAGGTTTCGCACAATGTCAAATACAGCGGCGACAAGCTTTGCGAGGCGGTGCTCACCGTTGAAGTCTGCGACAAAGATAAGCCCGATTTACTCAATGTCAAAGTTACCGTCAGCGGACTTTTTGAAATTCTCAACAAGGTTGAAAAAGAATTTATTCATGTTGAAACCTTTAAGGAGCTTTTTTCGTTTGCCAAGGCGCTGATCACAACCATCACCGCAAACGCCGGAATTGCGCCGATTATTGTTAAAAATGTTGACATTGAAAACCAGGAAATTTATCGCTGGAACGTTAAAAATCCGAAGAAAGATCCGGAAGAATAAGCTTTTTGAAAGGTTTGGTTGATTTATGTCTGAGCTTCTCGACAAATTAAACGATGAAGAACTTGATTTCACCGTCACAATCACAGATACCGACGGCGTCACGGCAGATTATGAATTTCTTGATATTGTATGCCTTGACGGCGTGGAATATGCCGTTTTGTCGC
>JBJFHW010000126.1:0-3684 GCA_051893965.1 Acutalibacteraceae bacterium | reverse complement strand
AAGCTTTCTTTAAAGGTGTTTACGATTTCCGATAAAGCAATTTTTGAAATTCAAGATAATGGCTGCGGCATTGCCGAACATAGGTTGAAAGATCTTTTCAACGGCGTATATTCCTCAGATACCGCACCCTCAGACGGCAAAAAGAATTATGCCGGAATTGGCCTTTCTGTGTGTGCCTCCATTATCAAAGCGCACGGCGGAGACATAAAAGCTGAAAACTTAAAGAGTGGCGGATGTATGTTCCGCTTTACATTAGATATGGAGGATTCTGATTATGACTAATAACAAATACAAAATCCTCGTTATAGAAGATGAGGAGAATATCAACAATCTTCTTACGGCTCTTTTGGAAACGAATGGCTATCAGGTCATATCGGCAAAGTCTTGCCAAAACGGTAAAATGCTTTTTTCTTCACATAGACCTGATTTGGTTATCTTAGATCTCGGACTTCCTGATTTTGACGGCATGACATTTTTAAAGGACGTTAGAAAAGACTCTTTAACGCCCGTTATTGTGTTATCGGCGAGAAGCGATGAAGAGGATAAAGTCGGTGCGTTGGATATGGGAGCCAATGATTATGTTACCAAGCCGTTCGGCTCAGCAGAGCTGGTTGCAAGGGTTCGTTCTGCGCTAAGAAATTCACGGCACAGTACCGATGAAGGCAGGTTTCCCGGCGGAAAATTTGAATCAAACGGTCTTGTCATTGATTATGATGCAAGACGTGTGTTTATTGGTCAAACAGAAATAAAACTCACACAGACGGAATATAACATCATCGCACTTTTGTCAGAACATTCGGGCAAAATTATGACCTACACGTCCATTATTAGGGCCATCTGGGGGTATAACGACTTAAACAGCACGAAAAAGCTGCAGGTAAACATGGCAAATATCCGAAAAAAATTTGGTGCCAAACCCGGGCAGAACAATTATATTGTCAATGAATTAGGTGTTGGTTACAGAATGTGTGACAGCGATGCATGAGGTTTGATATGTAATGATATACTGAATGAAAAATTTAATGCCGGCAAGAATCATTGCATGAGGGTTTGTCTTGGTTATCCTTCCATGCAGTGTTCAGGCCGGTTTACAACGAAGCGGATTTTGTGTCATGTGAAATCCGCTTTTTATGTTAAACAGTCTTAACCGCATCTTAACCGATTGGATGTTATACTTTTTATGATAGATATATTATGTACTTATGAGGTGACACAATGAACGTTTTTGACGTATTAACTCTAATCGGCGGTCTGTGTTTGTTCCTTTTCGGCATGAATGTTATGGGTGATGCATTAGAGCGCAGAGCCGGAGGCAGTCTAAAAAAAATTCTTGCGAAATTAACGAAAAATAAATTTACGGGCTTTCTTACCGGCCTTGGTGTCACTTCTGTTATTCAGAGCTCATCAGCAACAACCGTTATGGTCGTTGGTTTTGTTAACTCCGGCATCATGTCACTTAAACAATCCATCGGCGTTATCATGGGTGCCAATATCGGTACAACAGTTACCGCGTGGATTCTTAGTCTTGGCGGTATTTCAAGTGATAATTTGTTTATGCAATTACTAAAGCCGACATCTTTCACGCCTGTATTGGCGCTGATTGGTACAGGGCTTTTGATGTTTGGCAAAACAAGCAAGAAAAAAGATACCGGAACAATTCTTTTGGGCTTTGCAACATTAATGTTCGGTATGGATACAATGTCTGCTGCTGTGGCGGGCTTGGCCGATGTCCCGGCGTTTCAAAATATGTTTCTTATGTTCAAGAATCCCATTCTCGGTGTTCTTGCAGGAGCCATTCTCACTGCAATGATTCAATCAAGCTCCGCCTCTGTAGGTATCTTGCAGGCTCTTTCAGCGACAGGTCAGGTTTCCTATGGCGCAGCCGTACCGATTATTATGGGACAAAATATAGGGACGTGTATCACAGCCATTCTTTCTTCTTTCGGAACCAATAAAAATGCCAAGCGTGCGGCGATTGTACATTTGTCATTTAACGTTATCGGCACCGTTATCTGGCTTTCCGTATTTAGCTTGATTTCTGCAATATGTAAGCCGGCCCTGCTTGATGCAGCTGCATCATATCTTGGAATAGCGTTGGCTCACTCTGCATTTAATATTGCCTGTACAGCGATTCTTCTTCCAATGTCATCGCTGCTTGAAAAACTTGCCATTAAGCTGGTTCCCGATACAAGCAAGAAGGAAGTTGTTTCAGAGCTTGATGAAAGATTGCTGGCTACGCCTCCGATTGCATTGGAACGCTGCAACACTCTTGTTTGCGAAATGGCGGAGCTTTCTGTTTCAGCCTTAAAGAACAGTCTTAATATGCTTCACAAATATGATGCATCCTTTGCAGACGAAATTCGTAAGGCTGAAGAAAAGGCAGACCACTATGAAGATATTTTGGGTACATATCTTGTGAAACTGAGCAGACACCAGATTAGTGACAGCGACAGTGCGGAGGTATCAAAACTACTGAAAGCAATCGGTGATTTTGAAAGAATTTCCGATCATAGTGTTAATATCCTCGAATCGGCGGAAGAACTTAACAATAAGGATATTCAATTGACTGCATCAGCAAGGAGGGAACTTGATACATTATGCAGTGCGGTTTCGGAAATTCTGACTCTTTCATACAGGGCCTTTGTTAAGAATGATTTGCAGGCTGCCCGTGATGTTGAACCTTTAGAGCAGGTTATTGATGGCTTGAAAGAAAAACTCAGAAACGATCATATTAAGCGTTTGAAAAACGGCGAATGTTCGATTGAAGCAGGTTTTGTATGGGCAGACCTTCTTACAAACCTTGAAAGAACATCAGATCACTGTTCAAACATAGCGGTTTGTGTTATTGATGTAACTGAAAACAATATGAACATGCATCAATCGCTGCAAAGTATGAAAAAAGGAAATTCATACTTCGACAAAAAATTTGCATCATATTCAGAAAAATACGTGCTTACCGATTAAGCGCAAACAATTATTTTTTTCGGATACAATATGAATATAATATTTAGCAATGCGGTGCATAATCTTCGGCACTGCCTTGTCTGATGTCTTAATTCGTATTTATGCCAAAATAAAAAATGACAAGGAAATGTGAATGATGGAGTCCATTCAATGACGAAAAGAATCTGTCTAACCGGATTGATTATATAATTGAATCCATATAGATATTAAACGGAAACGAGGAGAAATATGCGTAAAACAAAAATAATCTGTACCATCGGTCCTGCTTGTGAAAATGCTGATATTCTTGAAAAAATGTGCAAAAACGGCATGAATGTCGCAAGACTTAATTTTTCGCACGGGACGCATGCTGAGCATAAAACAAAAATTAATCTGATTAAAGAGGTACGCCAAAAGCTTTTATTACCTATTCCTATTATGCTCGATACCAAAGGTCCTGAATACAGGATAAAAACATTTGAAAATAAAAAAATCACTCTTTCCGATGGAGATAAGTTCACATTTACAACTGATGATGTTGTCGGCAATCAAAGCCGAGTGTCTGTAAATTATGAGCAGCTGACCGATGAACTTAATGTCGGCGATATGGTTATGGTTAATAACGGACTCGTTAAATTCAAGGTAGATGAAATCAAAGAAAATAATATACTTTGTACCGTCATTGCCGGAGGAGAAGTATCTGACCGCAAAAGCATGAATTTCCCAAACAAAGTTTTAACA
>JBJFHW010000125.1:0-17440 GCA_051893965.1 Acutalibacteraceae bacterium | reverse complement strand
TCTATAATCGTTATCAGCGGATTTATTATCGTCATCATCATCGGAAAAAGTGTCTTTCGGAAAAGATGACTTTTCAACCGGTGCGATGAATTCCGAATCTTTTTCGTAAATTTCGTTTGTCAGGGCATCATCATCTTCCACCGGAATTATGGTTTCAGGCTCATTTTCGCTTTCTTTGAGAATGTCATCAAACTTATCCGATGCGTTACGGTTGACTTCCGGTTGAAGGGGTTCGGTTTTTTCTTCTTCATTCTCGCTTTCGCTTGAATTGTCGGAAGAAGTTCCATATGTAAACGGTTTCATTTCGGGAAGAACAATTTTTTCTTCTTCTTTCAGAAGCGCCTCATATTCAACACCGATTCTTTCCGGAATTGAAATGTCACCGACCATTGCCTGAAGTGATTCAATCAACATTTTGACTTCTGTTCTGAATTTTTCAACATTATCTTTAATTTCAGGCAGAGCTTTATTGGCGCTTTCAAGAATTTCGTCACTTGTCTGCCTTGCTTTCTGCGCATCTGCATAAGCGCGGGAAACGATTTTTGAAGCCTGTTCATTGGCATTATTGATTATTTCAGACGCTCTTTGGTTAACTTCATCAATATATTTCTTTGATTTTTCGCCGATTTCGTTCAGAACTCTTTCGCGGGTTGTGTCTGCATCTTTGAAAAATCTGTCGGCTTCTTCCTTTTTTTCGCGGTAATATTGATCGGCTTCATCTTTCTTTTCCTGAAGAATTTGCTCAGCCTGCGCATTGGCTTTTTCAAGAATTTGCTTTGCTTCGTCATTCGCTTCATTGACTTTATCGTTTGCAAAAGTCTGCGCGCTGATAATCGCCGAAGCAATTGAATTTTTGCTTGCGTTATATTCGTTGACAAGATCTGAAAGGGAAGAAAATCTTTCTCTGAGTTCAGAGGTCTTTGAATAAAGCTCGGCATATGCCGTATAAATTTTTTGTCTGAAATTCTCAACATCGGATGCTTTATAAAGTCCCTGCTTTACCTGTACCAACGGATAATTTTTAATTTGATTGGGAGTCATCATTTTCTTCACCTCAAAATTTTTTTACATCTTAATAACTATGAGCAAACACATCATTTGCTTTTAAAATGAAACTTGTCAGCCTAAAAATGTCCCCTGACTCATCTGGCCGTAAAAATCGCCCGTCAGTTCAACGGATTCCGGTACAATCAGATGAATATTGCTGATTTGTTCAATACTTGACTTGCAGATATATCTGACGCCGTCAAGGAAATTTAAAACTTTTTTTGCATCTTCTGTGGAAAGCCGGGTTATGTCGGCAAGAATCACGCTGTCTTTTTTTATCATGCAGTCAGCAATATCTCTTGCATCTTCTGCTTCTTCAAGATTAAAATATATAACCTTACTGACTTTAACACCGGATGCGGCAGACTCATTATTCATTTTATAAATATTGGTGTCGCCGTATCGGCTGTATCTTGAAGAAGCGGCAGACGAACGCGAAGACGCACTGCTTTTTGAAGAAGATGACGGAGTATATCTGAAATCATCATAATCATCATCGGACTCATAAGTAGACGCATAGCTGTTTTCCGGGTCAACATCGTCATATTCGTCCTGAGCATACTCGTCATCGTATTCTTCGTTTTCATCATAATATTCTTCATCAGTTGATTCTTTTGCTTTTTTGATTTTATCTTTTAAATCGCCGAAAATATTTGTTTTCATTTGATAACTTCCTCGCTTTAATATAATCTGGGTCCGAAAATGCTTGAGCCGACTCTTACCATGTTTGAGCCGCAAAGAATTGCCTGTTTATAATCTCCGGACATACCCATGGATAAAATGTTCATATTTATATTATCTATATTTTGCGCCTTGATGTCAATAAATAAATCATGCATTTTGGTGAAATATTCAGATAATTTAGCTGAATTTTCACAAATGGGCGGAATTGCCATCAACCCTTCAATTCTGACGGCTTCCAGATTTGTGATTTCTTCAATAATTCTCATCACTTCATCATAGCCGATTCCCGTTTTGCTTTCCTCCCGGCCGACATTGACTTCAATCAGGCATTTTGTTGTTACACCTTTGTTGATGCTTTGCTTTGAAATTTCTTTTGCAAGCTTCACACTGTCAAGAGACTGAATCATTTCGACTTTTCCGACAATCTGCTTGACTTTGTTTGTCTGCAAATGACCGATAAGATGCACTTTACAGTTTTCAAGCTTCAGATATTCTTCTTTGGAGAGAAATTCCTGAACCTTGTTTTCACCGATCAAGCCAATATTGCAATCAATTGCATGGTTGATGAAAATCGGCTCAACCGTTTTTGTAACGGCCATTAAGGTTATATCCTCCGGCTTTCTGCCGCTTTTTTTTGCCGCATCGGCAATGTTGCTTCTGATTACGGCAAGATTGCTTTCAATTGTTTCAAAACGTTCTTCAACCGATAACTTTTCCGTCATATAAATTCCTGCCTTTCAAAATTGCTCTGTCATAAGCTTTCAGAATATGCTTTTCGTCAACTTTCTGCGTTTTGGGTTCTTCCTCGTTTTCCTGATTGCTTTCTGAAAGATTTTCGTTTTCACTTTCACTTTCGCTTTCAGGAACTTCAATTTCTGTAACCGCTTTTGCTATGACATAGTCATCTGAGCTGTAAATGATTTCAATCGGCTTAAACACCGCGCAGTTTCCCGCATAAACATAAATCCCGGTTGTGCCGTCATCGTTTTTCCGGATTGCTTCGTTGCTGATTTTGATTCCGGTATATTTTTCAAGTTCAATGACTGCCTTTTCTTTTCTGAGATTGAGCATCTTCTCGTTCATCGTCATGCATTTCAAAACAACAGCGGCTTCGTCTTTGTCACGGTTGATTTTATAAACTTTCATTTCAACGCCGCTGACTCCCCTTTCGGGAAAGCTTACGCTGACGGTATTGCCGATTTTGATTGTTGAAGAATCAAGGAAAGAAACAGCAAAAACAAAATACCATGCATGTTCGCTGATGATTTTGCCGTAAACATTATCCGTTGATTTCAGCTTGATCTTTTTCATCTTTTTAAGTTCTTGCGGCGTAAAACCGTCTGTGCCAGCTTTTTCATAATCGAAGCTGCTCTCATAACCGTCCACAGCGGAAACAAAATAGCCTGCTTTCGGTGAATAAATTTCGGTTTTGCTCCCAATCAGGCTGTCATAATGCTTTTTGCTTTCTTCAAGCGCATCAATCTGCGCTGTGAAATCAATTTTTTGACCCGTAATGATTTGCTTCGATGTTATTTTATAGCAAAATTCATCAACAATAGAATCATAATTTGAAAAATCGTTTTCGTCGGACGCCGTGATATAGTCTCTGACTGCGGCGGAAATTTCATTGTTAAGCATGGAAACATCAAGCAGATTTAAGTTTCCGCTGTTCTGAAGCTTTTCAAGCATGGCAATTTTTGAAGCGGCTTCTTTGCTGTCGTTTAGCGCTTTAACCTGACTTTCATCGCTGAAAACATAGGCGATACACTCGTTTTTTGCAACACTTTCACCGTCTGCAACAGCAGGTGTATAGATTCCCGAAACGGTCTTTTTGAGTATGGAACTTCCGTTTTCATTTGAATTTTCATCACGGATAACAATGCCGTCTGCACTGATTTTTCTGTATTCCGTCACAGTATCAATCAGTTCGGTTTCAACTGCTCCCGTGAAATTATAATAAACCGCACGGGCGGCATATGCCAGAACCACGGCACAGACAACGCAAATAATGATAATCATTTTTTGCTTTTCGCTTAAATGCTTTTTCTTTTTTTTAGTTTTCGCTTCCATTAACGCATTTCCTTTCAAAATCGTTAATTATCTGCATGGATTTTTCGGTTATGTTTTCTTCATCGATATAAACCCAGTTTATCTCTTTATATCTCCGAAACCATGTAAGCTGTCTTTTGGCATATCTTCTCGTTTCCATTTTCAGCTTTTCGGTGGCTTCTTCAAGTGATATTTCGCCGTCAAGATACGGCTTTAATTCTTTATATCCGATTGCCTGCGCGGCTGTTTTTGAAATTTCGCTTGAATAAAACCGCTTTGCTTCTTCAATCAGACCGTTTTCAAGCATGAAATCAACTCGTCTGTTGATTCTGTCATAAAGAAACTGTCTGTCATGCGCATTCAGACCGATCAGACAAAACGCATATTTGCTCTTTTCAGCATGAGAAAGCGCATTTTGTTCGGAAATGGTTTTACCAGTCAGATAATAAACCTCAAGCGCTCTGATGATTCGTTTTCTGTCGTTGAGATGAAGCTTTGAAGCGGCTTCGGGGTCAATTGTTTTAAGATGCTCATATATTTTCTCGATTCCGACTTTGTCGGCCTCGGCTTCGATTTTTTGCCGTACATCGTTTTTTTCGTAATCACAAAAGGCGGTGTTATTTAAAAGACTGTCAATATATAACCCCGTTCCGCCCACAATTACAGGCGTTTTGCCCTTTGCAAAAATTTCATCAATCTTTTTTTGTGCAAGAGCTTTATATTTTGCAACGCTGAATTTTTCGCCGAGCGGCAAAAAATCAACCAGATGATGCTTCACTTCGTGCATTTCTTCTTCGGTCGGCTTAGCCGTGGCAACGGTGATGTCTTTATAAATCTGCATGGAATCGGCAGAAATGATTTCGCCGCCGACGCGCTTTGCAATTTCAATTCCGAGCGCGGTTTTTCCCGACGCGGTGGGACCCGCAATCACAATCACAAAATTTTTGCTCATGGTTTTCTCCGGATTTTACTGTATTCTGTGAAACTGTTTTTCAAGCTCATATTTTGTTATTTCAATCATAACCGGCCTGCCGTGCGGACAGTATCTGACTTCATCGTCACAAACCACTTCATTTGCAAGCTTTTCAAGTTCTTCGGTTGAATTTTTGTTGCCGGCCTTTATGGCAGCCTTGCAGGCGGTTGTGTGAAGGATCATGTCAATTTTATCGGGTGCGGTGTCCGTTTTTCCCGAAAGAAGATTCTGACAGATTTCAAGAAGAATATCCTGCGCCTCAGAAGCGTCAAAAAACATCGGACATTCGCGGACAATGACCGTTCCGCTTCCGAAATCTTCAACCGTAAAGCCTGCCTTTTCAAAAACATCAAGATTGGAAATGACCGTGTCATATTCTTTTTTGCCCAGCGCCAAAGTAATCGGTGACAAAAGCACCTGTTTGGTTTTTGTTATATCGCTTTTTTTCAGGCGGTTAAAAATGATTCTTTCATGGGCGGCGTGCTTGTCTATCATGCAAAGCTTGCCGTCATATTCACATAAAATATAAGTCTTGAACGCTTCTCCGATGATGCGAAGCGGCGCTTTCGGCATTTCCCCGGAAATCTCAACGGTTGTTTTCTGTGCCGCTTCGTTTTCCGATTGCGGCAAAATACGCTGCGGCGGATTATTCTTCTGGTTTGCTTCTTCAAAACCATTTTGTTTTTTAAAAACCTTGCCGCTTAACAAATCCGGCTCCTGCTCGTTTTGAAGATACGGATTTTCTTCTTTTGCCGAGGATACCTTTTCAAGCGTGCTGTACTGCGAGGCGGGCATCGTTGACCAAAAATCCTGTTTGACAGCCGCTTTTACGGTGCTTGGCTTTTCTTCGGTCATGTGAAGCTGACTTGCCGTCTGAGAAGCGCGAAGCACGGGCTTTGTGACATCAAGCTTCGGCGCTGTGTCAAATTGATCAAGTGCCGATTTTACGGCATAATAAACCGCACCGTATACTTTTCTTTCATCGCTGAAACGAACCTCTGTTTTTGTCGGATGAACGTTTACGTCAACGCTGTGCGCAGGAACGGTGATGTTCAGCACGCAGGCAGGAAATTTTCCGACCATGATGGCGTTTTTATATGCGTTTTCAAGGGAAGCGACGCAGGAACGCGACTTGATATATCTGCCGTTTAAAAAGAAAACCTGCATTGCTCTTGTTGCCCTTGAATGAATCGGCTTGCAGACATAGCCTTTTACCCCGACGCCGTCCAGCTCATAATCGGCTTCAATCAGCGTGTCAGAAAACTGTTTGCCATAAACGGAATAAATCGCTGACAGCAGTTTGTTGTCGCCGGGAGTAAACAGGGTTTGTTTGCCGTCTCTGATAAACCGGAAGCTGATCTCGGGGTGAGACAAAGCAAGCTTGTCAATTACATCGGCAACCGCATTGGCTTCGGAAACATCTTTTTTGAGAAACTTCATTCTTGCGGGTGTGTTATAAAACAGATCTCTGACAACGATTGTTGTTCCGTCCGGGCAGCCTGCCGCTTCATATTTTGTTTCTTGAGAACCTGAAATTTCATAGCAGGTTCCGAACTCTTCTTCGGGTGATTTTGTCAGAAGCTGAACTTTTGAAACAGCAGCAACGGAAGCCAGCGCTTCCCCGCGAAAGCCAAGGGTGAAAATGCTGTCAAGATCTTCGGCTGTTCTGACCTTGCTTGTTGCGTGGCTTGTGAAAGCCTTGCGGACATCGTCATGATAGATTCCGCAGCCGTTGTCAGTGATTCTGATATAGGTAATTCCGCCGTTTTTGATTTCGGCGGTAATGGTTGTTGCACCGGCATCAATTGAATTTTCCGCAAGCTCTTTGACAACCGAAGCAGGTCTTTCCACCACTTCGCCTGCGGCAATCAGTTCAAAAATGCTTTTGTCAAGCATATTAATTCTCGTCATCGAACCTGCCCTCCTTTCATCAGATTTCATTTCGTGCCTGATTGGAAAGCTTGCTTAAAATGGTAAGCGCTTCCAGCGGCGTTAAAGTGTCTATATCAATATTTTTGAGGCTGTCAACAATTTCATCGGCCGTTGTTGACTGAAGCGAAATTTGCATCGGACGGCTTTCTTCTTCGTCGGCGTCGAAAGCGTTTTCTTTCGGCGGGATATAGTTTACAGCGGATTTTTCAAGCTCAGAAAGAATTTCTTTGGCTCGGTTTACAACCGCAGAGGGTACGCCGGCAAGCTTTGCAACTTCAACGCCGAAGCTCCCGTCCGCGCCGCCTCGGACAATTCTTCTTAAAAATGTGATGGTGTCGCCGCGCTTTTTGACGGAAATATTATAGTTTTTCACGCCGTCAACCTTACCCTCAAGTTCCGTCAGCTCATGATAATGCGTTGAAAACAAAGTTTTTGCGCCGATTTTTCTTTTGTCTGCAATATATTCAAGAACTGCCCTTGCAATACTCATTCCGTCAAAGGTGGAAGTTCCTCTTCCGACCTCGTCAAGAATAATCAGACTGCGTTTTCCGGCAGATTTCAAGATGTTTGAAACCTCGCTCATTTCAACCATAAAGGTGGATTGTCCGGAAGCAAGGTCGTCGGACGCGCCGACTCTTGTGTAAATGCTGTCGATAATGCAAAGGTTTGCCCTTTTTGCCGGAACAAAAGAGCCGATCTGCGCCATCAGGCAAATGAGCGCAACCTGTCTCATATAGGTTGATTTACCGGCCATATTGGGGCCTGTGATGATTGCACAACGGTTTTCGTCACAGTCAAGATAGGTATTATTCGGAACAAACGGCAGACCGTCGAGCATTTTTTCAACAACCGGGTGTCTGCCCTCAATGATTTCGGTCACGCTGTTGTCGCACATATTCGGGCAAACATAATTGTTTTCCGTTGCCGTGGCGGCAAGAGAGCACAAAACATCAACCGTTGCGACCGCTGATGCAGTCATCTGAATCCGGTTATATTCACCGGCAACCTTTTTTCTCACCTGACAGAAAAGTTCATATTCAAGCTTGATGCTTCTTTCCTGCGCGCCGAGCACCTTGCTTTCAAGATCTTTGAGCTCCTGCGTGATATATCTTTCGCAGTTTGCAAGCGTCTGCTTTCGGATATAGGTTTCGGGAACAAGGGATTTATAGGAATTCGTCACTTCGATATAATAGCCGAAAACGCGGTTATAGCCGATTCGCAGTTTCGGGATTCCCGTTTTCTCCCTTTCGGCGTTTTCAATGTCGGTCAGATATTTTTTGCCGTTGTGTTCAATATCTCTGGGGCTGTCAAGCTCCTCGTTGAAGCCGTCTTTGATCAGTCCACCCTCGCGAAGAGTAAACGGCGCTTCGGGATCAATTGCGCTGTCAATGAGCGCATAGATGTCTTCCAGCTCATCAATGCAGGAATAAAGCTGTTTAAGATAAGACGAAGTGCTGTCTGCAAGAAGCGCTTTCATCTGCGGCAGATATTCAATCGTCTGTTTTAAACTGTTAAGTTCCTTTGCATTTGCCGATTCATAAACAACCCTTGTAATCAGTCGTTCAATGTCATATATATAGCTAAGAGCCTGTGAAAGCTCTGTTAATTTCATGTTGTTGTTAACCAGCTCATCAACTGCGTTTTGTCTTTTTGAAATCTGAGCAATGTTGACAAGCGGTTTTTCAAGCCATGAGCGAAGAAGTCTTTTGCCCATTGCTGTTTTTGTTTTGTCGAGCACCCAAAGCAGAGAGCCTTTTTTCTCTCTGTTTCTCATGGTTTCAACAATTTCAAGGTTTCGTTTTGTTGAAAAATCAATTTTCATGAATTGATTTTCGTTGTAATAGTTAATATCGGTTATGTTGGCAATATCGTTTTTCTGAACATATTTCAGATATTTGATTGTGCAGCCGACAGCAATGACGGCGGCTTTTGTTTCAAGTAAATCAAGCTCTCTGAGCTTTTGCTCGCCGAAATGCGCGATACACTCATTCAGGCAGCTTTCATAATCAAAATATTCATCGCCCGGCATTTCGCAGGCAGCTTCAATGCGTTTGTTGATAAACGCAGAGATACGGTTATTCTCCGCACATTTTCGGTTGAGAACAATTTCACTCGGCGAAAAAACGCCAAGCTCGTTGATGATGCTGTTTTCAAGCTTCTTCCCCTCAAAACAGGTCAGGTTCAGTGTTCCGGTTGAAACATCGGTAAAGCAGATGCCCGCCGATTTTTCTTCCATGTATATTGCGGTCAGATAATTGTTTTTCGCCTCGTCAAGCATATTGTTTTCAATGATGCTGCCCTTTGTGATAACGCGGATAACATCACGCTTGACAAGACCTTTTGCGGTTTTTGGGTCTTCTGTCTGTTCACAGATTGCAACTTTATAGCCTTTATTCACAAGCTTTGCAATATAAGTATCGGCACTGTGAAACGGAACGCCGCACATCGGCGCTCTTTCTCCGCCGCCGCAGCTTTTTCCCGTTAAAGTCAGTTCAAGCTCTCTTGCGGCGGTTTTTGCGTCATCAAAAAACATTTCATAAAAATCACCGAGACGGAAAAACAAAATGGTATCGGAATACTGCCTTTTTATTTCCAGATATTGTTTGATCATCGGCGTTTCATCAGCCATTTTGTCATTCCTCCCGAATAAAATTTAAAAAAGTCCTTTTGTGATTCAGTATTGTCTGACGGTTATCAGTGGCAGCCTCCGCCGCATTCTTCACATGAACAGCCGCCGCAGTCATGCTCCGGTTCCGGCTCACAGGTTGCAGGGTCTGCACCGTTAACGCAAAGGCCGAGAATCTGCATGATATAGTTCATCAGACTGTCAATTTCTTTTCTGGCTTCTTCATAAGCAACCATTTTTTCGTTCTGCATGAATTTATTATAAAGATCGTTAAATTCAAGCTCATAGTTTCCCATTTTTGTTGAGTCGGGTTTTTCCGAAGCTGCTTCACGCTGATAGTTCATCTGAACAAGCTGAATTTTGCCCATAAGGTCCTGAAGTTCTGCATCTTGTTCGTTTGTGTCGCGAATCTGCGCAAATTTGAGGTATCTGTCGTCCTGCTGAATTGCCGCTCCGAGATCTCTTGTGAGTTTAATTACGTCCATTTGAATACTCCTTAAAAAATTATTTATGATAGACACCAAAGTGTTTTATCCGATACATTCGCCATATACAATCCATGTTTTCGGGTCGGTAACTTTGACATGGCAAAAAGTTCCGATAAGTTCCTCGCCGCCTTCAAATTCAATAATCACATTGCCCTCGGTTCTTCCGGCAAGATAGCCTTCTTTTCTGCCCTTGCCTTCGGCAAGAACACGGTAGCTTTTGTTTTTCATTTCGGCGGTTCTTTCGCCTGCGATTTTTTCCTGAAGCGAAGTCAGCTGACTGAACCACTTGCCCTTTTCTTCCCTTGAAACCGGATCTTCCATTTCTGCCGCCTTGGTTCCCGGTCTGCTTGAAAAAATAAAGGTAAAAAGTGAAGTGTATTTCACCTTTTCAACAAGGCTGAGCGTATCGCAGAATTCTTCATAGGTTTCGCCCGGGAAGCCGACGATGATGTCGCTTGTTATGGAAAGCTCCGGCATCAGCGCATACGCATAGTCAATCAGTTCAAGATATTTTTTGCGGTCATAGTGCCTGTTCATTTCTTTCAGAACACGGTCGTTGCCCGACTGAACGGGAAGATGCAAATGCTTTGCAACCTTTTGGCATGACGCCATGGTTTCAAGAAGCTCCTTGGTGCAGTCTCTTGGGTGGGACGTCATGAAGCGGATGATAAAATCGCCGTCAATGCTGTTGATTGCTTTAAGCAAAGCCGGAAAGCGGTATTCTTCGGGCAGATTTTTGTTATAGGAATTGACATTCTGACCGAGAAGTGTGATTTCTTTATAGCCGTCTTTGACAAGCTGTTTCACTTCATCAACAACAACAGAAAATTCCCTGCTTCTTTCTCTGCCTCTGACATAGGGCACAACGCAGTATGAGCAGAAATTGTTGCAGCCGTACATAATCGGAACCCACGCTTTAAAGGTTCCGTCACGCTTTATCGGAAGTCCTTCAACGATGTTGCCGTCTGAATTTTGGGTTTCAAAAACTCTTTTACCGCTGCAAAGGCATCGGTAAATAAATTCCGGAAGTCTGTGGATCACATGCGTTCCGAAAACAAGGTCAACATATCGGAAACTTTCTTTGATTCGCTTGGCAACATAATCCTGCTGCATCATACAGCCGCAAAGAGCAATGATCATATCGGGATTTTCGGTTTTTCTGTGCTTGAGCGCGCCGACATTTCCGAAAACTCTGTCCTGTGCGTGTTCTCTGATGGCGCAGGTATTATAAAGCACAAGATCCGCCCCGTCAAGGTCTTCTGTAATCTCATAGCCGAGCTTGTCAAGAATACCTTTGATTCTTTCGCCGTCCGCAACATTGCCCTGACAGCCGTATGTGTGAACATAGGCGCGCGGCGTTCTCAGCGGAAAGCGCGAAGAAAGAACGGTTCGGACCATCTGGCAGTATTCTTCCTGCTTTTCAAGTTCCTGCGGCGCAACGGAAAATTTATCTTTCATTTCGTTATTATTCATACTTTGTTTTCTCCGGGAATATTGATTTCATCGGCAAGCTCTTCGGCGGTTTTTCGCGAATAAGCGAGAATTTTTTTCAGTCTGTGATTGACCGCCGAGCGCGAAAGCGGAGGGTCAAACAGATCGCCGAGCTCTCTGAGGCTTGCTTCGGGGTTTTCAAGGCGGATTTTTGCAAAGGCCTGAAGATCATCGGGAAGAAAACCAAATGTTTTTTTCTCAATCATTTTATTGATCGCGTCAATATGTTCGCCTGCCGCACAAACCGTCCGGGAAATGTTGGCGCAACTGAAATTTGTCTGCCTGTTGACGGCATTTCGCAAATCCTTATATATTTTGATGTTCATAATTTCAAAAGCTGACATCTTTGCGCCCATGATATTGAGCAGATCTTCAATACTTGAGCTGTCTTTGATATAGATAACATTCACGCCGCGCCTTTGCATATGCTTTGCTTTTAAACCATACTCGGTCAGCATTTTCATCAGATCAAGACTGAGCGTTTTGAACGGAACAACAAATTCAAGATGATAGCTTTTTTGCGGGTCGGTAATCGTTCCGCAGGACAAAAAAGCTCCTCTCAAAAAAGAACCGTTGCAACAATTCATAATTTCGGATTCTTCATCTTCATATTCATTCAGAAGATTTCCGCGGTTTATTCTTAAAATGGATTCATTTTCGCCGACATAAAATTCCGTCATGATTTTTCTGACATCTTCCCGGCTTTCAATATTGATGCTGTATTTACCGGCTTTTGAAACATGAATGTCGGCATTGATGCCTGTTGAAGAAAACAGCATCTTGGCATATTTTTTTGCAACACATTCATGATCCGTCATAATGGAAACCGCACGGTAGTTAAATTCGCGGCCGAAAAGCAAAAGCCCATAAGCCATGGCATGGCGGCAGCACGGCGGCATCTGTTCAATTTTTGAAAGCTCTTGTTTGACGCTCGCCGAAAACGACATTTTGCTTACCTCACTTTAATATATCTCTGTGACTGACGCTTGCGCTGTGTTTTTCATCTTTCAGATGATGATATAAACTTTCTGCAAAAGCAACGGAGCGGTGATGTCCGCCCGTGCAGCCGATTGCAACAATTAACTGTGTTCTGCCCTCTTTTTTGCAAAGAGGAATTGTAAAATCAATAAAATCAAAAAGCTTTTTTTCATAGGCAACTGCCTCATCAAAGCCCATAACATAATCATAAACCGGACTGTCCAGACCGGTCAGCGGTTTCAATTCCGGAATATAAAACGGATTTGGCAAAAAGCGTACGTCATAAACAAAATCGGCGTCGCTCGGAATTCCGTTTTTAAAGCCGAATGACATGCAGTGGATATGAAGCTGATATTCTTTGTTGTCGGAAAACATTCCCAGAATACGGACACGACACTGCGTTGCAGAAAGGTTTGATGTGTCAAGAAAATAATCCGCGCCGATTTTCGCTTTTTCAATCAGGCTTCTTTCTTCAAAAATTGCCTGTGAAATTGAAGTTTTTCCTGCCTGCATCAGCGGGTGGCGGCGTCTCGTTTCTTTATAACGCTTAATCAGCACATCGTCCTTTGCATCAAGAAACATGACTTTATAAGGAATCTGAAGTTCCTTTAAAGCGTCAAGCGAAGCAAAATAATCAGAAAAAGAAAGTCCTCCTCTGATGTCCGACACAACGGCAACGCGTTTGTGTTCTTCAGAGGATTTGAGAAGCTGCGCAAAAACCGGAATCAGCTTTGCGGGAATATTATCAACGCAAAAGAAGCCGATGTCCTCAAGCGAATCAATGACGCAGGATTTGCCTGCGCCGGACATTCCGGTTATAATTATAAATTCCATATAAGACCACCGCTATATCATTTTTATTTCCGGTTCAAGCTTAACAGCAAATTTTTCAAAAACCGTATCCTGACAAAACGCAATCAGTTTTTTCACATCTTCGCTTGTTGCACCGCCGATGTTTATGATGAAGCCGGCATGCTTTTCACTGATTTGTGCGCCGCCGATGGTTTTGCCTTTCAGACCGGACTGTTCAATAAGAGCGCCTGCAAAATAGCCCTCAGGGCGTTTAAAAACGCTGCCTGCACTCGGATATTCGAGCGGCTGTTTTTCTTTCCTTCTTGCAAAAAGCTCGTTCATTCTTTTTGAAATTTCGGTTTTGTCGCCCTTTTGAAGTTTAAATACCGCTGAGGTTATGACATAACCGCCGGGTGTATACGCGCTTTTTCTGTAGCCGAAATTGAGCGCAGAAGCATCAAATGAACCGATTTTTCCGTTTTTGTCAATATGCTCGGTTTCGCAGACAACATCGCTCATCTGACCGTCGTAGGCACCGGCGTTCATATATACCGCACCGCCGACCGAGCCGGGAATTCCGTAGGCAAATTCAAGACCGGTCAGCTCATTTTCAAGCGCAAACTTGCAAAGAGAAGCAAGGCTTTGCCCTGCCCCTGCCGTTATGGTTGTTTCATCAATCAAAGAAAGTTTGTTAAACTCTCCGCCGAGATTGATTACCGCACCGTTTATTCCGCTGTCGCTGACAAGCAGATTGCTCCCTTTTCCGACAACCATATAGTCGATGTTTTCACTTGCACACAAAGAAACAACAGCCGAAAGCTCACTGGTATTTTCAGGCATAATAAATATCTGCGCATTGCCTCCGATTTTGAAAGTTGTGTGTGCGCTCATCGGTTCGTTGAAACTGTAAGCGATTTTGTTGTTATCAAGAAGCTGTGTCAGTTTATTCAAAACTTTCCTCCGAAAAATAAATCAATACTTAACCAAAGCAGCGCCGATAATTCCGGCGTCATTGCCGAGAACCGCACTGCAAACTTCTGTTTGCGTGTCGGCATATCTGCTGTATCTGAATTCGTCAATATACTTCCTCAGCGGAGCAAGCAGATTTTCTTTTTCATTTGAAATTCCGCCGCCAAAGCAGATTAAATCGGGCTGAAGCGCATTAATTACATTGATTGTTCCGATGGCAACATATTTTATGTAATTATCCACAACCTCTTTTGCGGTTTTGTCGCCCTGGCGCATGCAGTCAAATGCCGTTCTTCCGCTGACATTTTCGATTTTCCCGTCGCATTTTTCCCACATAAGACTGTTTTTATCATTTTCCATTGCCGCTTTTGTCTGATTGACAAGCGCCGTTGCCGAAGCATATCTTTCCCAGCAGCCGCGGCGGCCGCAGTTACACATTTCACCGTCAAAATTAATGACGAAATGACCGAATTCACCGCCTGCATCGTTGCAGCCTGTGACAAGCTTTCCATCGAGAATATAGCCCGAACCGACACCTGTGCCGAGCGTTATTGCAACAAAGCTTCTTTTGCCTTTTCCGGCACCGGCAATCGCTTCACCGAGTGCGGCACAGTTGGCATCGTTTTCAAGATAGAATGCAATGCCCGGAAGCTGTTTCTGAAGATATTCAACCGCATGAACATCTTCAAAATAAAGATTGTTTGCATATTGAATGACGCCGTTTTTCTTGTCAACGGAACCCGGCGTTCCGATTCCGACGCTTTCAATTTCGTCAAGCGTTATTCCTGCATTTTCAGCGCTTTTCTTTACGCAGGTAACAATATCGTCAAAAATTTCTTCTGCGGGTCTCGGCACATTTGTTTTCAGCTTATACTTTGCAATAATCTCGTACTTGTCGTTAACCACTCCGGCAACGATGTTTGTTCCGCCTAAATCTACTCCAACTTTATACATAATGATGACAATTCCTTTCGTTTTTTAATAATTTCCCCAGATTTCAAGTTCGTCTTCCTGAGGGATTACGTCTTCAACCATTCCGAGATTATGCATAAGCTCACGAGCAGCATTATATCCCATTTTTTTCTGTCTGTTGTTCATTGCGGCAACTTCAATAATTACCGCAAGGTTTCTTCCCGGCTGAACCGGTACAACCGTATAAGGCACTTTTACACCGAGAATTTCAATCATTTCGCTTTCGGCGCCCATTCGGTCATATACTTTGTTTTTATCCCACGGTTCAAGTTCAACAACCATGTCAATTTTTTCCGAAAGCTTAACCGCGCCCATACCGAAAATTCGCCTTGCATTGATGATTCCGATTCCGCGAAGTTCGATGAAATGCCTGATGTTTTCCGGTGCGGAGCCGACAATTGTTTTTGCCGCTGTTTTTTTGATTTCAACGGCATCGTCGGCAATCAGTCTGTGTCCTCTTTTTATCAGTTCAACCGCCGTTTCGCTTTTTCCGACGCCGCTGTCGCCGAGAATCAGAACGCCCTCGCCGTAAACTTCAACAAAAACGCCGTGTCTTGTTATTCTTTCGGCAAGTTCAACATTCAGGTAGGCAATAATTGACGCCATACAGCGGGAGGTTGAATCGGTTGTTGAAAGAACAGGCACACCGTATTTCGGCGCAAGCTCAACAATATCGGACGGACAGGTCAGCCCCCTTGTGACAATAATTGCCGCAGGACCCTTGGACATAAAATTTTCAAGTCGCGAAAGGCGCATTTCGGGACTTTGACTGTTGATAAATTCAATTTCACTTTTTCCAAGAAAGTTTATTCTTGCGCTGTCGAAAAATTTTTCATATCCCGAAAAAATAAGTCCCGGTCGGTTAACGTCGGGAGTGGTGATAAAAATCTCCTTTTCGTCTTTCGGAAGATAAATAATCTCAAGCTGATGTTCCTTGATGATTTTATCAAGAGACACTGAATATTTTTCGGACATATTACACCTCCTCGTGAAAACACAATTATACTGATACATTATAATATATATTGCAAAAAAATCCAACACTTTTTCGTTAATTTTTTTAATCTTTTTTATTTTTACATTCGGAAACATAATCAAAAAAAGAATAAACCGATATGACTTGCGCATGAATCATATCGGTTTATTTTTTATGTTTATACTATTTTATTTCTCAGTCTCAGTTTATCGCTGATCATAGCAATAAATTCAGAATTTGTCGGCTTTCCTCTGCTGTTTTGAATCGTGTAGCCGAAATAGGAGCTTAAAACATCAACATCGCCTCTGTCCCATGCAACCTCAATGGCATGCCTGATTGCGCGTTCCACTCTTGATGCTGTTGTATTATTCTGCTTGGCAATTGTCGGATATAAAACTTTTGTGACACTGTGAAGCAGTTCCGGCTCATCTATTGTTAGCATAATTGCCTGCCTTAAATACTGATACCCTTTGATATGAGCAGGTACACCGATCTGGTGCATGATGTCGGTTACAACAATTTCAGCACTTTGATCCTGTCCGGAAAGATCCTTGACATTGCTTTTTGAATTCCACTCAACAATCTGTTTCATTCTTTTTGCCATCAATTCAAGATCAAACGGTTTGATAAAACAATAAGCTGCTCCCGCCGAGAGCAGCTCCTGTTCAAAACCGGAACTTGCAATCGCCGACATAACAACAACAATCGGTTTCTTTCTCAGATTCATTTTGTTAATTTCTCCGAGAACACCCAATGCATCAATATTTGGCAAAAAAACATCCATAAACAATACGTCAGGTACTTCCCTTTTAAGAGCCTCTATTACTTTGAATCCATCTTTTTCAACAACTTGTACGTTAAACCCCTTTTCTGATAAAACATGCGCACAGCGCAGTTCATGTTCGCTGCCTTCCCCGGCGACCATGACTCTTGTTAACTTCTCCATAATAACCTCCCTTTCTTCTGTTTAATATTGTGTATTCGAACCACATGATGAATAATATCACTTTTTCGAAGCATTTTCAAGGAATTTTTTGTCGTATTTTGCGATTAATTAAAAATTTTTTTAAAATTATGTGTATTATCGGAAAAATTTTTATTTTACGATGATTTATTGAACTTAATTTTGTCTGAAATTGAGAGAATTTTAATTATTTGAGCCGCTGACACCTTTTTGGTATCGGCGGCTGTTTTTATGATGCCAGCTGCATGCTGTTTTCAACAACAGCATCGGAGGTCTCAATCATGTTTTCGGCAAAAATTGCATATCCGTGAAGCGGATCGTTAATCAGCACATGCGTCACCGCGCCGACCAACATTCCGTTCTGAATAATCGGACTGCCACTCATACCCTGAACGATACCACCCGTTTTTTCAATTAATTTTTCATCGGTTATTTTTATAATCATATTTCTGTTTGTATTGCTGTCGGTTTCAATTTTTTCAATTTCAATTGAATATGT
>JBJFHW010000124.1:0-17449 GCA_051893965.1 Acutalibacteraceae bacterium | reverse complement strand
CGTCCATTTTTGCGCCGCAACAAGTACAATATTTATAAAAATTTCTTTGTATAAGAGCAATGCAAAAAGTATCATCATAATCACAAACGGAACACTTATAGTCAGCCATTCCATTACCTAAATCATTTTCAAGTATCCACTTCCCGTGCCTGACCTCTGCAACATCGGCAGCAGGTTGATTTTCAATAATTTCAACAGCGTGTTCAAAGCCCTCTTGTACGCAGTCACCATAATCGCATACCGTACTTTTATCCGGTTTATATGCGTTAAGTTTATTCATTAACGATTCATGCACTATGTATTCACTCATTCCTCCACCCCCTCAAAGCCTTCAAACGTACCGTCAAAATAAAACTGCCTTTCCTCGTCTGAAACCGGATAACCGAGCTGTTCAAGCAATTCATAAAAATTGCACATACTTTTGGACTTCTCAAACTTGCAATAATAATCAAACGGACGCGCGTTGTATTCTTCGTAGAGACTGCAGAAATACATCACAAGCAATACCTTTTGCGGATATTCTTCACAAAGTTTTTTAAATTCCTTATTTCCGATAAGTCTGTCAAAACCGAAAATCTCAGAAATGTTGTCTTGCCTGATTTTGATGTATTCATCAAGATTTTCTTTAAGATAAGCCGAAAGAATCATGCCGACATCACTTTTCTTGCCGGTGTACTTTTTGCAGAACTCTTCAATCAGACCGATAAATCTTCTGTGTGTTTCCGAAAGCATTTTGTGCTTTTCCGCCCGCTTTGCCGCCTTTTCCTCACGCTCAATTTCTTCTGCGGTTTTTTTGATTTCCTCACGCTTTTTATAAAGCATCCAGTCATACTTACCTTTTAAATAGAAATATTCGGTTTCGCCCGCATCTTCGGGAATCTGCTCCGGCGGATCGGTATAACCGGCCGAAATATATTGCACAATCTGATACTGCGGTGTCAGCTCTTTGATTTCGACCGCAAAGCTGTCAAGCCATTCCTGCCATTTTTTCACTCTGACTTTTCTGTTCTGCGCTTCAATCGCTTTCTGATATTCATTGTTAAAGTTGTTCGTGCCGATTGAACATAAAACAAGATTTCGTGTTTTAATATCCTCGATTTTTTCAAGCTTGATGTAGTCTTCGATGCTTCCGCCGCGCTCTGACGCCTGACGCAAGCTTTCACGGTCAAGCTCCGTCATTTTCATGCGGTGATAAACGGTTGTTTTGGAAAGCCCGGTGTGCTTCTGAATATCTTGCGCACTTTCGCCCAGGTCAAGCATCATCTGAATGCCGGCAACCTGCTCATGAACAGTCAGATCAACACGCTGCATGTTCTCTGACAGCATGGTTGCAATCTGATCTTTGTAGTCCATGTCAACCACCTTGCACGGCAGCTCTGTAAGCCCTGCCATTTTGGCAGCGGCAAGCCTGCGGTGCCCGATGATAACACGAAAGCCGTCTTCAAACGGAACCACGGTCAGATTCTGCATGACGCCGTTTTCCTTGATACTGTCGGCAAGTTCCCTTGTTTTTTCATCGTCAAAAATCTTTCTCGGGTTGTCCGGGTGCTGATAAAGCTTGTTAATTTCAATATTTTCAATATTCTGTATCATTTTCATTCACTCCTAAAAATATAAATTCTGTTTTCTGCCCTCTGAATTCTGATTTCTCAGAAGGGCAAATCCTCATCGTCTGTAATTTCTTCAAAATCCGCCGCCGTAGCATTAGACCAACCGCCCTCATGCCCGGTTTTCAGATCTTCCGGCTTAAATTCGCCGCCGTCCTGCTTCTTTCCGCTGCCTCCGCAAAAGCTGATTTCCCTTGCAATAACCTCAAAGGCTGTGCGCTTGTTGCCTGCTTTGTCCTCATATTGCCTTGACTGAAGCTGCCCGACAACCGCAATCATGCCGCCCTTTTGAAAATACCGGCAAACAAAATCGGCTGTCTGCTGCCAGGCAACAATATTGATAAAATCTGCTTTTCGCTCCTGACCTTGTTTGACATATCCACGGCCAACGGCTATGCAAAATGAACAAACGCTCTTTCCGCTTTCCGTTGTACGACTTACCGGGTCAGCCGTAAGCCTGCCAATCAAAACCACCTGATTAAGCATTTTCAAACTTCCTTTCATCGACCACAACATATTTAATCAGCCCCGCTTGGAAAATGCCGACAATTTCACGACCGTTTTTTACATAAACAAGTCCGCTTTCCTCACTGATTCGGTCTGCTTCAAGCTCATAGCTTTCGCCGTCAACGGTTTCAACAAGAACAAAACTCTGAATCATGTTTCATCACTCCTTAAATCTTCATTTTCTTTCTCATGCAAGAGAATGTTTTCCGCTTCTGAAAACACCGGAAACTTTGCCATATCCTCACCGGAAAGACTTCTTTTGATGTCTTCCATAATCGTTAATTTTTCCTCTGTGTTCAGCCTTTGTCCGTAACAAATCGCAATGCCCGCATTGATTAAAATTTTCGCTGCCGATACTCTGTTATCAAGCTGCAACCCGATCAGTTCAAAGATCAGAATAAACTGCTCTTTTACATTCAAATCAGACTTAGTCAAAAGCAAATCAACAGTTTCATTGCACAGCTTGTAATTTTGAAGCATCTCATTTCCAATTTTGTTATTCTGCTCATTTTGTCTTTTTTCAGCAATATAAAGATTTGCCATTGAATCAATTTCCTGCCTGAACATATTTATGTCAGCCTGATTGCCGAGCTTATAAACCGAATAGATAAACCGAATAGCTTCGGAGTAAACTCTGTCAATAAAATCAAAGTTTGTTTCCGATAATTTCTGATTCTTATAAGCGGCAACTTTAATCTCATTAAACCTTTCCGACAGCCTGTCCCTTTCTTCCTGCTTTGTTTCAAATCCTAAACTTTCACTCATGTCTATTCCTTTCTTCTCATCAGATATTTAAAATACCGGAATCCGTAACAGTCATACCCGCTTCTGACGCTTTCCGGAACAATTTCAAAGCCCTCGTCAATTTTTGGCTTTTCCCGGAACGTACTTGACCGGGTGACCTTCTTAACCGTAACCACCGGATTAATCAAATTTCGCGAACAGCTGTAAAGCTGCTTGAAACTTTCACCGTCAAAATCAATTGCCTGCTGACCATTACGGACGAAATATTCTGCAAGCCCTCTGTATTGAAACTCTTTCCAAAGGTGTTCAAAGCTGATGCGCCCTGCGTGCTGCGTGGACTTTTCCCAGCACTGTTCAATCACCTTCGTGTCAATTTCATTAACCACCAGATGAAAATGCCTGACGCTGTTTTCGCTGATTCCGAAGCAGTATATGTATTTGTATTCTTTTCCCTGCTTCCGGTAGCAGGAGCGCATCAGACGGTTAAAACGCTTGATGTCCTCTTTCATCTGCCAAGGCTCAACCGATTTATTGACATCACCGTCATATTTGAGCGTGACATAGAAATCGTCATGCGTAAAATTCCGGCACATCTTAAAAAACAGCTTGTCAACCGCATGCGCCTTGTTAACTTTTTTCATTTCCTCCGAGGTCGGATTTTTCCGCTTGCTTCTCGGACTACCCCTCGGCTGATAATTCCATGTGTGATACACGCACCGCTGCCTGACATTCACGCAGTCGGTAACTTTCACTTTGTAACTCATTTTTCAAATCCTGTTCCTGTCTTAAAGTTAATACTTAAAGAACCGTGCCCAAGCGGCGCATGCCGCCTGAAAAAAAATTTTCAAAAATCCACCCATGCAACGCACAATATATTGACATTTTGAGAAAAATGAGGTACAATATATATGTACTTGCACAGGCTTTCTGTGCACGGTACTCCTGTCTGATGCAGCCGATCTCAATCGGCTGCTTTTTTTATGCTCCGACATCGGCTTTTTTCAGAATTTTCTGAATCGTGGTTTCTGAAACCTGAAACTGCCCGGCAATTTCCTTGATTAATTTTCCGCTTTTCCTGAGCTTCAGAATTTCGTCTGTATGCTCCCATGCGCGTGCGGATCGTTCATTTTGAACAGCAACCGATTTTCTCACCGGAAGCTTCAGCGCGCGAAAATATTTATAAATAGTCGGCGTGCTCACATAAAATTCAGCAGCAACTTGCCGCCCGGTCTTTCCGCTCTGATATTCCCGGTGTGCCTGCCTGATCTGCTCATCGGTTAAAAGTCTTGCAACACTCATTTTGTTTCACTTCCTTTCATTCCCCGATAGCCTTAATGGTTTTAAGCCCACCCGGATTTTCCGACAGCCTGCAAATTTCAAGATACTGGGCATTAACCTTTTGATGAAGAAAGCCGTTTTCTTCTTTGACATTCATATTTTCTTCCATCAAATCACCGTTCACAGCATCGGAAGCTTTCAACTGCTTTTCAAGTTCAGCAATCTGCTTTTTCAGCAGCTTGTTTTCCCGGTATAGTTCCTCGCCGAACTCTTCTGCAGCAATCAGCTTTTTTGATTTAAACTTTCTCATGATTTTTCTCACTCCCTTGTCTAAAAATTCAGCAATATGCGGCGCACACTCAATCAGATAAAGCACCGCAAGCGGAATGATGATGAACACAATCTCCGCTGGTATGCCCTCATTGAAATACATAATTTTTCACCGCCTTAATTTTAATACGAATAGGTTTCGCAGATTTCCTGTGCTTTCCATTCGGCAAATCCGACAAAATCATCATCGTCCTGACCGCAGATAAAGCATGTACCGACAATCACTTCTGCATAATTGGGAATGTTCGGCTCAAGCCCTCTGAGCTTGCCCTCTTCGTTGCAGACAATCACGAAATCAGGATATTTTTCACACTGAACAACCTCAATGTTTCCGCCGACAATGCCCTGCATGGTTGCAAGGTCATTTTCAATGTCACGGATTTCGGGCAGTTTCCCGGGTTCAAGAACAACAACACGCATAATTTTTCACCTGCCTTTCAAACTACTGCGGCTTGCTTTTCGTCAAGCCATTTTTTAAGCTGATTTTTGTCAATGCGCCATTGACTTCTTTTTGCTTCCGGGTTCAGACGGTAAGCCGGGAACTGACCTTTTGACGCTTTTTTTCTCAGCGTGTCCGGGTTGGAACGGATCAGCATTCCGGCTTCTTCCAAAGTTAGAATATCCGGAAGGTCGTCAAACTTATAAATTTTTTGTACTTTTTTCATAAATCTCACCTTTTTTAAAATCTAATAACATGGGGTATTGTTATCATATTTTTGATTGTTTTGAATACGCGCCGCACGCTGTGCCGGAGGTGGATGTTTTCCCCGCCCCGGAAACAGGGCGGCAATATCAGTCTGCATTGTCTCTTTCAGCAAGCTCATTAGAAGCCTTTTTTGAGATTGAAAGAATACGCTGATAAGTTTCATTCTCGTTCAAGTTTTTGTGATTTTTCCTTACTGCTATATGTGCCGTTTCGTTTTGGCAAAGCCAAATAATTGTTCTCAATTCTTCGGTTGTCAGCTTCTCCATTCCCTCACCCCCTTTTCACACTCCGGGACTTTTGCTCAAATTTGAGCGAAAGTATTTTTATTATTCAAATTGTCATGATAATTTATATAGATATGACAATTCGAGATCTGGAAAAAATGTCTCTTGAATTTTTTGTGCTTCACAAAGTTTCAATCGGTCAGGTTTGTTAAGTTTTGCCGACAAAGTTGATAAATTAATTTCAAGTACATCTGCAACTTCGCTTCTGCTAATACCTTTTCTTGCCAACTCAGCTTCAAGATTTCTATACATAAAATCGCCTCAATTCACTCAATTTGGTTAATTTCATTTTTAAAATACACCATATTGCGTAAATTGTCAATAGATTTTTGCAAAAAATTTTTGTATTTTGGTGAATTTGTGTTGCATTTTTACAAATTATGTGTTATATTCAAAAAAGAAAAAGGAGATGAATATAATGAGCATTGAAGAAAAACTTAAAAAATATATTTTGCAAAAATATAGAAGCATAAGGGAATTCAGTTTTGTAAGTGAAATTCCGTACTCCACAATTGATAATATTTTTAAGCGTGGTGTTTCTGGAACAGGTATGTCAACCATTATGAAAATCTGTGACTGCCTTGGAATAAGTATTGATAGCCTGTCCCGAGGTTTAATAGAAGAAAAATCAGAGAAACAAAAATCTGTTGTTGATGAAAAAACACAAATCGCTTTTAATATGTACCAACAACTTGATTCTGCAGATCAAGCAGAAATCCGCGGAGAAATGAAGCAAATGTTAAAATCACCTAAATACTCTCCTCGTGAAAGCAAAAAGAATGCATAAGATAGAAAACATTATTTATATAGATTTCAAAGCATAAAAAAACCGCCCTCATGGGCGGTAACTATGAATATAAAAATGAAAATTAAAAAATTTATATCAATTATTCTGTCAGTTGTTTTTTTGCTGTCTTTTATGTTTCTGATAACTTCCGCACACCCGGGCAGAACCGACGGCAACGGCGGACACTATGACAGAGATACCGGAAAGTATCATTATCATCACGGTTATCCGGCGCATCAGCATACAAACGGCATTTGTCCGTATGATTATGATGACGCAGTAACTGATAAAAAAAGTAAAAATAATAACAAATATGATTGGATTATATATTTGGTTTCCATTTTTATTGTACTGTCTATACATATATTTATACCAATGTTTTTATTAGATAGAAAAAACAAAACAAAAAGCAAAAATAAATCAAAAGGCAAATCTAATAAAAAATTGAATAAAGTTTTATCGAATAAAAAATCATCAACAATAACTGTTACGGAAATAGATTCAGATGATAATATAAGTGGCAAAAAATATATTGAAAAATCTAAAAATAATGTTATAAATTCTAAAATTGCAATTCAAGATCCGATCATAGAAATTTCGGAACAATTAAATAATTTCTCTTTTCCAATTATGAATGAATATCTGGTAAAAGAATCCGATAATAAACATATAACTTTTTATGAAATGTTATATATCAAAACAATTGAATTTGAAAATATACTTATTAAGTTAGAAAATATTCGTAAAACAAATAAACTAATTGTTACCGATATTACAATTAGTTATAAAGAATTGATAAATAAATGCAAGCAAAATTCTAAACAGTTTCTTTTGTCAATTCCGATATATAATGATTTTATAGGTTATTGCGAAGAATTTATCACATATCTGTATCATGATAATTCAAAACAAATTTTAAATTCCGAACTTGATATTCTTTCATGGGAAATTATAAGATTAGTATCTGAAAATATGCTTTATTCAAATAAATTTTATTACGATGTTGGTATGTTAGATTCAGATGGAAATCAATTATATAATATTGTAATAAAAAGCTACAATCAACTTTATAATTTTGGTATTTTCACATTGTCTCAATTACAAAACAACATAAATGATATAGTAAAATTAATAAGAAGTAACGGCATATATACATATAAGCCATAAACTTTTTAAAATAAAAAATCCCCACCGGCTCGCACCCCGGTGAGGAATTGAAAAGCATAAATCAGAGTTTTAAAGGTGAGATCAAACACAAGTAGCACTCTTAATCTATGTCATGGGGTATAATATCATATTTTTGATGTTTTGTCAATGCGAAAAAATTGATAAAACACAAAGATATGAGGTAGAAAAATGAAACAAAAATTCACAAAACGCTCAGACGGCAGGTTTACCTGCTCAATTTATTTGGGAAAGGACGGAAGCGGAAAAAGAAAATATAAAACACTTTACGCAAAAACTCAAAAAGAGCTTCAGAAAAAATATAATGAAGCAATCGCACTGCTTGAAAAAGGCATTGATCTTGCCGCACAAGACGAGACCTTTCAAAAGTGGGCTGAACGCTTCATAAAGAACAAACAAGGCAAGGTAAGCGAAAATTACCGCAAAAGCCTTGAATATGAGCTGAAATATCTTGAAGTGCTGAATAATAAGCCGATAGCAAAAATCAAGCCGTATCAGCTTCAGGATATTTTAGACAACCTTGCAAACCGTGAAGAAAATCCGCTGTCACATAAGACTTTGAAATGTATCAAAAACATAGCGGATAACATCTTTGAGCTTGCTGTCAATAACCGTGTTATGGATTTCAACCCGGCAAGAGCCGTTGAAGTTCCTTTGGGAAGCGGCAAAAAAGAGCGCACGGCCATTACGGAAGAACAGATGCAGTGGATCATTGAAACGCCGCATAATGCTCAGACGGCCGCCATGATCATGCTGTTTGCAGGGTTGCGCCGCGGTGAGTTGCTCGCTTTGACATGGTCTGATATTGATTTGACAGAGAAAACAATTCAGATCAACAAAGCAATTGATTTTGTAAACAACAAACCGGTGTTGAAAAATCAGACAAAAACAAAAGCCGGCATGCGCCTTGTCACCATACCGGATATATTGGTTAATTATCTGAAAAATCTTGATAAAAAGTCTTTGCTTGTCTGCACATTGAACGGTCAGATGATGACCGAAACACAGTTTCGCCGAATGTGGCAAAGTTATATGTGCGTGCTGAATGAAAAATACGGAGATTTCAGCACAGACACCCTTGCCCGCAAAAAAGACGGAACATTAAAATCAAGGCTTGCTCCGGGCGGTCTTCCGCAAAAAATTGAATACTTCACGCCGCATCAGCTGCGCCATACTTATGCATCACTTCTTTATAAATCAGGAATTGATGTATTGACTGCAAAAGATCAGCTCGGGCACAGTGATGTATCAACCACCCTGAGCATTTACACACATCTTGATTCTAAGTTCAAAAAGAATAACATGACGAAGCTCAATAACTTTTTATCAGATGACAAAGAAGCAAAGAAAAAAGCGTAATCAAAAAAAGTTTGACATGCATTTTGACATGCATACTTAACGGAATTTAAGAAATTTTAGTGGATTTTAGCGGATTTTTTATCTAAAAAGGAACAAGAAAAAAATAAGGAAAAATCCCCGAAACCCCTTTATTTACAGGCGTTTCAAGGACTTTTCCTTATGGTCCGAGTGGCGGGACTTGAACCCACGGCCTCTTGACCCCCAGTCAAGCGCTCTACCAAACTGAGCCACACCCGGATTTTCAGACCACTTACGATATTATATCGACAGTGCCCTGAATTGTCAAGTGATTTTGTAATATTTTTTGATTATTTGAGCAATCTTTTTAAATACTGTCCGGTATATGATTTTTCGTTTTTTGCCACATCTTCGGGAGTGCCCTCGGCAACAACAAATCCGCCGCCTTCCCCTCCCTCGGGACCGAGATCAATGATGTGGTCGGCTGTTTTGATAACATCAAGATTGTGCTCAATCACGATTACCGAACTGCCGGCATCGACAAAGGCGTGCAGGACATTAATAAGTCTGTGAACATCGGCTGCATGCAGTCCGGTTGTCGGCTCGTCAAGAATATATACCGTTTTGCCGGTTGCACGCTTCGAAAGTTCGGTTGACAATTTCACTCGCTGCGCTTCGCCGCCGGAAAGCGTTGTTGCCGGCTGACCGATTTTTATATAACCTAAACCGACATCATAGAGAGTTTTCAATTTGTTGTAAATCTTGGGTATGTTCTGAAAAAAGTTCATACCCTCAACAACCGTCATTTCAAGAACATCATAAATAGACTTGCCTTTGTATTTTACCGCAAGTGTTTCACTGTTATATTTTTTGCCCTTGCAGACCTCGCACGGAACAAAAATATCGGCAAGAAAGTGCATTTCGATTTTTACAATTCCGTCACCCTGACAGGCTTCACATCTTCCGCCTTTAACATTAAATGAAAATCTGCTCGCATTAAACCCTTTCATTTTTGCATCGACTGTATTGGCAAAAAGGTTCCTGATGTCGTTAAACACTCCCGTATATGTTGCCGGGTTAGACCTCGGTGTGCGTCCGATCGGTGACTGATCAATGTTGATTACCTTGTCAAGGTTTTCAATACCCTCAAAGCTTTCAAATTTCCCGGGAAATTTTTTTGCGCCGTTGAGCTCATTTGCAAGATGCTTATATAAAATCTCATTGACAAGGGAGGATTTTCCCGAACCTGAAACACCGGTAATGCAAACAAACTCACCTAATGGGATTTCAACATCAATGTTTTTTAAGTTGTTCTGTGAAGCACCGATTATTTTTATGCTTTTACCGTTACCGGTTCTTCTTTTTTCCGGAACCGGAACAAACTTTTTGTGACTGAGATACTGCCCTGTTATCGATTCTTCGCAGTCCATAATATCCTGAACACTGCCCTGACAGACAATCTCTCCGCCGTTAATTCCGGCGCCGGGACCGACATCCACAATATAATCCGCTTCAAACATTGTATCCTCATCGTGTTCAACAACAATGAGCGTGTTTCCGATGTCACGAAGATGCTTGAGCGTTTCAATAAGCTTTGCATTGTCGCGCTGGTGAAGTCCGATGCTCGGCTCATCAAGGATATACAAAACACCGATAAGCGATGTGCCGAGCTGTGTTGCAAGCCTGATGCGCTGACTTTCTCCGCCCGAAAGCGTTCCGGCTGATCGTGCAAGCGTAAGATAATTCAGACCGACGCTTTCAAGGAAACTGAGCCTGCTTTCGATTTCTTTAATAATAAGTCTCGCAATGGTCAATTCACGCTCAGAAAGGAAATTCGGCAGTGTTTTGATGAATTTGAGTTCCTCTTCAACCGAAAGCGTTGTAATTTCATTGATATTCTTTCCGCAGACGGTTACGCTCAAAGCTTCTTTGCTCAGCCTTGCACCGCCGCATTCGGGACATGGCTGTGTTGTCATCAACTGCTCAATTTCACCTCGAGAAATTTCGCTTTTCGATTCATCATAGCGGCGTTTTAAGTTGTTGATGATGCCTTCAAAATCGGTATAATAAACGCCGCCGCCGAAAGAAGTCGGGCGTTTCATTTTCATTTTTTCGCCGTTTGTGCCGTAAAGCAAAGCATTATACGCTTCCTTAGAAAAATCCTTAATCGGCGTGTCAAGAGTGAAGCCGTATTTTTCACCCAAAGCTATATAATACATTTCGGCAATGGAGCCTTTTGTTGTGTTCCCCCAACCGTACGCTTTAATTGCGCCCTGACGGATTGAAAGCTTTTTATCGGGAATGACAAGGCTTTCCGAAATTTCCATATAGACGCCCAAACCGCCGCACTTTTTGCATGCACCGAACGGATTGTTAAACGAAAACATTCTCGGATTGAGTTCTTCAAAGCTTATGCCGTGCTCCGGGCAGGCATAGTTGAGCGAATAAAGCTTTTCTTCACCGTCGGTGATGTCCACAATTAAAAGACCCGATGAAAGCTTTGTTGCCGTTTCAACGGAATCCGCCAAGCGTGAGCGTATTCCCTCTTTCATTACCAAGCGGTCAACAATGACTTCAATGTTATGCTTTTTGTTTTTGTTCATTGGTATCTTCTCAGACAGATCGTATACAATACCGTCAACACGAACACGAACAAAGCCGGATTTTCTGATCTGTTCGAGTTCTTTAACATATTCGCCTTTTCTGCCGCGTACAATCGGGGCCAGAATCTGAAATTTTGTTCTTTCGGGCAAGGTGCAGATTTTGTCAACAATCTGGTCAACCGTTTGCGGCTTGATTTCTCTGCCGCAAACCGTACAGTGCGGTATGCCGATTCTTGCATATAAAAGACGAAGATAATCGTAAATTTCCGTTATGGTTCCGACAGTTGAACGCGGATTTTTTGAGGTTGTTTTCTGATCAATCGAAATTGCCGGAGAAAGTCCTTCAATATAATCAACATCCGGTTTTTCCATTTGTCCCAAAAACTGTCTCGCATAAGATGAAAGCGATTCGACATAGCGTCTTTGTCCCTCGGCATAAATCGTATCAAAAGCAAGAGATGATTTTCCCGAACCCGATAAGCCTGTAAAGACGATAAGTTTATCGCGCGGGATTGTTAAATCAACATTTTTGAGATTGTGCTCCCTTGCACCTTTAATAAAAATATTTTTTTGTGCCATTTCTTTCCTCACTTAATTGTTTTGAGTTTTTCAATTTTGTCACGCAAGAATGCAGCGTGTTCAAATTCAAGCATTTTTGCCGCTTCTCTCATTTCGGCAGTCAGCTTTTTAATCATGGTATAACGCTCATCGCGGGACATGTTTTTATATTTCATATCAATATCGTCAATATCCTTACTGTCGGATATTTCGATAATATCGTGAACTTCTTTTGTGATTGTTTTCGGAACAATTCCGTGCTCTTTATTATAGTTTTCCTGAATTTCTCTTCTTCGGTTTGTTTCACCGATGGCGCGTTCCATAGACGGCGTTACGCTGTCGGCATACATGATGACTTCACCGTCGGCGTTTCTGGCGGCTCTGCCGATTGTCTGAACAAGTGAGGTTTCCGAACGCAGAAAGCCCTCCTTATCCGCATCAAGAATGGCAACAAGGGAAACTTCCGGAATGTCAAGCCCCTCACGCAGAAGATTGATTCCGACAAGCACATCAAATTTTCCCAGACGCAGATCTCTGATGATTTTTGTTCGTTCGATGGTGTCAACATCATAGTGCATATAGCGAACATGAATGTCAAGCTGTTCAAAATACTGCGTCAGAGATTCAGCCATTTTTTTTGTGAGCGTTGTGACAAGAACACGCTCATTTCTTGCGCTTCGCATATTGATTTCGCTTACAAGGTCATCAATCTGACCCTCAGTCGGTCTGACGGAAATAAGCGGATCGAGCAATCCTGTCGGTCTTATGACCTGTTCAACAATCTGTGCGCTTTTTTGTCGTTCAAATTCGCCCGGTGTTGCACTGACAAATATTTTTTGTCCGACAATGTCATAAAATTCGTCAAATTGCAGCGGTCGGTTATCATAGGCAGACGGAAGCCTGAAGCCGTAATCAATCAGGCTCTTTTTTCTTGCCCTGTCACCGGCATACATCGCACGAACCTGCGGCAAGGTTACATGAGATTCATCAACGAATAATATAAAATCATCGGGAAAATAATCAAGAAGCGTAAACGGCCTGCTTCCGGGCGCTCTGCCCGACATGATTCTGGAATAGTTTTCAATGCCTGAACAAAAGCCTGTTTCCCGAAGCATTTCCATATCGTAAGAGGTGCGCTGTCTGATTCGCTCCGCTTCCAATAGCTTACCCTCTTTGGTAAATTCAGCGGCTCTGTCAACCATTTCTGCGCCGATTTCTTTGATTGCTCTTTCAATTTTTTCAGGCTCAACAACATAGTGTGAAGCAGGATAAATGGCAACATGAGAAAGCTTTGCGCGTATTTCACCCGTCAGCGGATTGATTTCACAGATTCTGTCAATTTCATCGCCGAAAAATTCAACCCTGATGGCAATGTCGTTTGAATAAACGGGATAAATTTCGACAATATCTCCTCTGACTCTGAATTTGTTTCTTGTGAAACTTATATCATTGCGTTCATATTGAATTTCAATCAGCTTTGAAATCAACTCATCTCTGCTTTTTTCCATGCCCGGTCGAAGAGAAATTACCATACTTCTGTAATCAATGGGGTCACCGAGTGTATAGATGCATGAAACGCTTGCAACAATAATGACGTCTCGCCTTTCGGAAAGCGCAGAGGTTGCAGAGTGACGAAGCTTATCAATTTCATCATTGACGGAAGAATCTTTTTCAATATAAGTATCGGTTGAAGCAATATATGCTTCGGGCTGATAATAATCGTAATAGGAGACGAAATATTCAACGGCATTTTCGGGGAAAAACGCTTTGAATTCACTGCAAAGCTGAGCCGCAAGGGTTTTGTTGTGAGCAAGCACGAGCGTCGGTCTGTTAACTTTTTCAATGATATTGGCCATTGTAAATGTTTTACCGGAGCCTGTTACGCCAAGCAAGGTTTGTTCCATATAGCCTTTATTCAGTCCGTCAACAAGTTTTTCAATCGCTTCGGGCTGGTCGCCTGTCGGCTTATATTCAGAATGTAGTTTGAATTTATCCATTTTAATCTCCGTTTAGTCAGAAAAATATCATAATCTTTCTCTTATTATCTGCTTCGTTATTTTCTGAAGCTTTTAAGGTGTCTTATTTATTATCTTTGTCAAAATCTCCGGCTTTAAGACCATAGAAAATATAAGCAAATCTCGGTGTGTTGGCCATTGAACAGAAGCTCTTTTCTGTAACAATGATGTGGTCGTTTAAGTTGACTTTCATATATTTGAGAAAATCATAAACATGCTCCGTTGCTTTTACGTCATCAGGTGACGGCAGCGCGATATTTGTCGGGTGGTTATGAACAAGAACAACATTCTTGGTTTTGGTTTCAAGTACGGTTGAAGCAAGCTGTCTTAAATCAAAATAGGCACTTGAAATGTCGCCCTCATTGAGCATTTTTGCGCAAATGAGCTTATGGCAGTTATCAAAGCAAAGAACATATACTCTTTCATTCGATGAATCAACAAATTTCGGTCTGATGAACTGCACAATTTCTTCGGCACTTTTCAGTTCCGGCTTTTTTGAAACAAGATCGTCATTATATCGTTTATATATCGGCAAAAGCATACTGATAAGGCAGGCGGCATTCTCCGTCATGCCTTTAACACTTTTGAGATCGGCGATATCCGCTTTGAGTACACCCGAAAACGAACCGAACTTTTCCATCAGAAGATGTGCGGTTTCGTTGGTATCTTTTAAAGGGATTGCAAAGAACAAAAGCATTTCAAGAATGTTATGATCCGGCATGCTGTCCATGCCGGAAGCATAATAGCGTTCTTTCACTTTTTGCCTGTGGCCTTTGTGCACATTTTCATTTTTCTCACTCATATGTTTCACCCGATAGTTTGGTTTGGTCTGTGTTTAAGTTATACTGAAAAAGCTGCTTCGCAGCGAAGAGAAGCAGCTTTTATTTTTTTGAACAATCAAATTGAAATGTCCATCGCCATCTTATACATGTCAAGATCAATTGAACTTTTCATTTTGAGCGCTTCAAATATATCAAAATCCATTACCTGTTCTTTTTGCATTGCAATAACTCTGTTGCCAACGCCCTCTTTGAGAAGCTGAACAGCGTAATAACCCATCTGGCTTGCAACAATTCTGTCACGCGCTGTCGGAGAACCGCCGCGCTGAACATGTCCGAGAATTGTGGCTCTGCTTTCAACGCCTGTTTCTTTCTGAATTCGTTTTGCCATTTCTTCAACGCCGCCGATTGCTTCGGAAACCATGATGACAAAATGAACCTTTCCGCTTCTTTGGGTTCTCTTCATTCTTTCAATAACATCTCTGTTAAAGTCATATTCAATTTCGGGAACAAGAATGGAAGTTGCACCGCAGGCAATTCCGGCAGACAAAGCAAGATAGCCGGCGCCGCGTCCCATAACCTCAACAACAGCACAGCGGTCATGCGATTCGGTTGTGTCTCTGATTCTGTCAACCATAGACATAATGGTGTTAAGCGCTGTGTCATAGCCGATTGTATAATCACAGCAGCCGATGTCATTATCAATTGTACCCGGTAAAGCAACGCAGGGAATTCCTTTGAGCGAAAGGTCTCTTGCCCCTCTGAATGAACCGTCACCGCCGATGACAACAACGCCTTCAATTCCTCTTTCACGGCAGGTTCTGATGGCAGCCTGCATACCCTCTTCGGTTTTAAAGCGTTCACTTCTTGCCGAATAGAGAATGGTTCCGCCGCGGTTGATAATATCGGAAACCGAACGAAGATTCATTTCATACATATCATTTTCCATAAGACCGTTATAACCGCGTCTGATTCCGTAAACCTTCATTCCGAGTTCACAGCCTGCGCGGACAACAGCTCTGATGGCTGCATTCATTCCGGGTGCGTCACCGCCGCTTGTCAATACACCGATAGTTTTAATCATAACGATTCCTCCGTTTTAGGTATGTTTATGCAGAATCAATTCAATTCTGCCAATTTTTATACAGTAAAGATATTATACACTAATGTAAAAAATTGTCAATACAGCACAGCTTATTTCTGCTTTCTTACAGCGACATTTTCCTTTGAAAAAATGTGAATACATTCATTAATCAGCGGTTCATTATATTCCGTATAAGCAAAAGGCTGATATTTCGATGTTTCGCTGTCAAAGATATAAACAGGAAAATGACCGTCAAATATTGAAAGAAGCGTTTTAAGCTTTTTCAGTCTCGGGTCAGAAGCAGATGTTACCCTTATAAAAATTCCCTCGCGCTGTTTTTTTTGACTGCTCTGCGGAATAATATTTTTCGGATTCGGTTCAATGCTTTCGCAAACAACCGACGGCTGTCTGTCCTCTCTGAGACTTAGTCTTCCGTTAATTTTGATGATGTTTCCGCTTTGAATCAAAAGTGCCTTTTCCGCATAAAGCTTTGAAAAAACAATACATTCAATTGTGCCGGTCATATCTTCGATATCAAGGAAACACATAGAAGCGCCGTTCTTGGTTGTTTTTCGCTCAATTCTTGTGATCATTCCGAAAATTGTTACTTCGGTGTTGTCACCGTATTTTCCGTATTCTTCACCGGAAGAAAGCAAATCACTGATATTCTCTGCCTTGATATATTTTGATATATATTCATATTCTTTCATCGGATGCCCCGAAAGATACAGACCGGTTATCTCTTTTTCATATCGCAGAAGCTCATTATACGGCATTTCCTCCATGTTCGGAGCAGTCGGTTCATTACTTCCGGCAAACTGCGAGCCCTCGTCGAAAAAGCCGATCTGACCGACAATATTTCTGCTTTTATCATTGTCAATTTGCGAAACAATAATCGGAAGCATATAGATCATTTGTCTGCGGTTCAGTCCGAGATGATCAAGAGCACCGCATTTTATCAGACTTTCAACTGCTCTTTTGTTAAAATCTTTTCCGTGAACTCTTTTGCAAAAATCATAAAACGATTTATAGTTGCCGCCGGTTTCTCTGCCCTCAATAATTGTTCTGATGAAAGCTTTTCCGAGATTTTTAATGGCAAGAAGTCCGAATCGAATGCTTGAGCCGCTTACCGTAAAGCCTTCGAGGCTTTCGTTGACATGAGGAGGAAGAACTTCAATTTTCAAGCGGTTACATTCATTTATATATTCCGTCACCTTGCCGGACTGATCGAGCACACTTGTGAGCGTTGCGGCAAGAAGCTGTTTCGGATAATGACATTTCAGCCATGCCGTCTGATAAGATACATAAGCATAGGCCGCAGCATGGGATTTGTTAAAAGCATATTTTGCAAAGTTTGACATTTCATCAAACAGTTCATTCGCTGTCTTTTCGGAAACTCCGTTTGCAATTGCACCCACACACTGAACATTTCCGTTTTCGTCTTTTAAGCCATAGACAAAATTATGACGCTCTTTTTCCATTACATCAAGCTTTTTCTTTGCCATTGCGCGTCTGACAAGGTCCGCCCTACCGTATGAATAGCCGGCAACCTTGCGGCAGATTTCCATAACCTGCTCCTGATATACCATACAGCCGTAAGTTACCGACAGTATATCTTTGACAAGGTCACATTTATAGGTTGTCTGCTCCGGATGATGCTTGTTG